>JASFLF010000042.1:0-11279 GCA_050118235.1 Gammaproteobacteria bacterium
GAAACGAATTTTCAAAACCGACATAAAGCGCCGGGCCGTTGTCATGGGAGCTAAACGGAGCAAAGGATTGAGTTATATTTGCACTGGATGCGGTGAAATCCGCGTAGGAAAAATCCGTATATGCCAGGCATGTGTCCACAGCGGACTCAGTGTGTTGGGTTTGCGCCTTTGTGTAACTTACCGTTACCGCCTTTAATAAGGGAGGAAAAAGTTTCTCTGGTTTCCAACTTCCTGGTGCACCGTTAGCGGGTTCAACCCACGCACCTTCCGTACCATAAAAACCGGCCACCAGTTGCACCCGTAACCAATAATGTTCTTCCTCATTGATTGCGGTGAGTTGCGGCGGGGGATCATCCGGAACTGTAAACGTGACTATTTTTTCCCCTTCATTGGTAAACACATTGGTTTCGTCCGTAAACTCCGCGTCGGGAGGTGGCGTTGTTGGCGTTGTCTGGTAAGTGGATTGACCCAGTTCCACCCATTGCTCCCCATCGTAATAAGACCAAACCAACTTCACGTCACTAAACATCTCTTGTTTGGATATTCCCGAAGGTAACTCGGCGATGTCAAAACTCAGCACTACGTCGGCGCCCGGTTTGGACAAGGACCCATCCAGCGCCATATAAAACGCATCGTGTCGGCTTGGGCGGCTTCCCAAGGGATAAAACTCTTTATTGAGATCCAGGGGAATATATACGCCGCTGGTGGGATTATTGTAAAAGCTAAGATCCGGCAACGCGTCAGGCGCATCGATAGTGACTTGCTTTTTCACGGCAATGGTACTCATCACCGGCAATGCGTTAACATCGCTGAGTTTTGTCAGACCGCAGCGCAGCCATCTGTCCGTCCACTCATTGTCGCCGTCAGTGATCGTGTATTCGCCAATCAGCGGCAACGAATCGAATTCAATACTTCCGCTTTTAATTAATCCTAACGTTGTATCCAGCTTGGGATAAATATCAACCCACTTGGTATTTTCTTCATCATAGTACTGCCAAGTCAGTTGCCAAGGCGGTGCACTATAGGTTGACTGTTCAATGGAGAAGACAATTTCGATTTTTGTGCCCAAACGTTCCGCGTCATCGGCGAATGTAAATAACGTACTGGCGCCGACATAAAGCACGCGCTGCCGCTCCTTAGAACCGCGAAAAGCCTCGAAGCTGTCATCGATTGTTCCGGTGACAATATCGGTACGGTCGCTATAGTTCAGTGGATCGAAAGCGACGCACCGCGTCAAAGAATTTGGCGCCACGACCAAATCGCGATCCGTTTCAAAAATCACTTCAGGCTGGGTTTCCGTTTTAGCGGTTGCCACTTGGGTGCCGGCGGAAACTCTGACTTTTTCCACATCGGGTGCCGGCGTGAAAGTCAAGTCCAATGTCGCGGCCCTAGGGGGTAATAAATCGATACCCCCGTCATTGAGGAACGCGAGAAAATTCTTATCGGGTATTTGATTAAGCCGATTAAAAGTAAGCTCTGCAAAGCGGCCGAACAAATACGACAGCGCGGTGCCGGCGCCGCCATCCTGACTGATCCAGCCGATGTTTTGAGTCAGCTGCGTTTGTATATATTCGCTAACCCCCTCAGCGGCCTTAATTTCCCGCTCGTCTTTTACTTTGAAATTTAACAATGGCGCGTTGGAACTCATAGTTCACCCCGCTCCAAATAAAATGGATAGACCAAATTAAACCGGGTATCCGTTTCACGAACCTTGTAATCTATGTGTATGAGCATAACAGCCGGATTTTCCGTATCCGGCGCCACATTCACCTCGTTGAGCTCAATGCGCGGCTCCCACTGTATCAGCGCATCCTCCACGGCAAATCCAACCAAGCCGGCGGTACCCGTATCGTTGGGCGCGAAAACGTATCGATGTATACCGCAACCAAAATCCGGCCGCATTAATCGTTCACCCGGCGCAGTGCTCAATATTATCCAAATGGCTTCTTGAATATCTTGTTCATGTTGGGAAAGGGCAACTTCTTCCGCGGCATTGAGTTGCAGGGGAAACTTCCAACCGACGCCTAGAAATTCCTTCGCCATTGACTACGCTCCCTTCGTAAACATGGTGCTTTGCACATTTTTGATTGCGGGCATAGTCGGTGGAGAGGTGGGCGCGCCCATATTACCCACGTGAAAATGCGCGTTGAAAATATCCAAAAAAGTATCGTTAACCAAGGTCAATGCCGCTGAGGAACCCAGCTTGATACTGGTACTGTCGATTGTCACTCCTGAGGGAGCTGAAATGGTTGCGGTTCCGGTGACATTAATGGATAAATTACCGCCGACGGTTTGATCTTGATTACCGCTGGTTTCCACGGTCAGCGAGTTGGCATTGGCATCTAAAACAAGTTTGTTGCCGGATTTGTCGGACAAGGTCACTGTGCCCCCTGCGTCATCCAACACAACTTGATGCCCCGCCTTGCTGATAACTTCGATTTTTCCTTCGCCACCTTCGTCATCCAGCGTCAGTGCGTGACCGCCTTGGCTGGTGATACTGATTTTCGCTTTGTCTTCTTCCGCATTGTCATCGAAACTGATGACATGCCCGCTGCGCGATGTAAACGACCGTATATGATTTTTACCATCTTGGTCCATGGACTCCGGTGGCTTGTCTTCACTGTTCCACAGCATGCCTAATACAAAAGGCCTGTCCAGATCTCCGTGTTCGAAAGCCACCAATACCTCATCACCCACTTCGGGTATAACAAAGCTGCCTCGCTCATTGCCCGCCATCAACATGGCGATCCGCGCCCAGTAGCTATACGCCCTGTCTTCGTCGGATTCCACCGTTACCGCATCGGAGTCTTCAGCCAACCATGGAAAGTCCACTTTAACCCTGCCCAGTCCTTCCGGATCTTTGATATCTTTTACCACCCCGGTCACCACGCCATAAATTTTGTTTTCTCCTACGGGTGCCGCATTTGCTTGAATAAGTTGCAATAAACTCATCGCGCATTCCTCTTTACTTCGAAATCACTTCGATAACCGCTACCATCGATGGTATGGGTAACTTGTGTTACATAGTATTTACCGCTAAAACGGCTACCCACGTTGTTAATTTTAATCACGATACGAGGCTCAAGCTCGATAGTCCCGATACACGAACCACTACCGGTGATATAATTCATGGAACTTTCTTCCAGCTTCGCCAACGCCATTTCCTTGGCTTCCTCTTGGCTGGTGATGTTATGCTCTCGATGAAGGAAACTGCTTTTTGCCAGATTCTCCTCAATATATTGTGATGCGGTCTTATCGCCGAGTTTTCCCCGCTCGTCCCCGGCTTTTGCCGTGCCAACCAACGGTTGTTTACCGCCGCCTTGGGAGGTTTGCGAAGCACGCACCGTCACTTCGGTATGCAAGCCGTGTGTTTTCAACTTTGGCTTGAAACTTTGCAGGTCCCGACCCCACTCCAGTTCCAGCGCCGGACTGGGATTGGAACGATTACCAGGCTCAACAAAATAGAGAGTGTCCCCTTTTACATATACTTCATAGCCAATTCGGCTGGCTATATCTTTGAGAATGTCCATTAGGCTATTATCATTGTTTCCGCGATAGGAATATTCGATATCCGTGGTATCGACTTCGGCATTGAGCCCCACTTGGTCGGCTATTTCCAGGGCGATATCACTGGCAGTGCTTTTGGTAAACGGCTCGCGTCTACGCTCACGTGTCAAACGATCGTTATTGCTTTGCCCATTGATCGCCACGGTAGGCATTCCGCTTTGCGGAAAATTAGTGGTAACAGAAGTTATCTTTCCCTCTATCATCTGGCGCATATTACCCACATAGCCCATTTCGATTTTTACGTTTTTACCTTCTTGAAAATCATCATTGTCAATCCACAGCAAATCGGTACCGCTGGCAAACCTCCCTGGCTCCTTTCTTCGGCTTCGAATCGAGAACGAAAACATATCGGCGCTTTCAATCGCCTCCGTCACGCTCACTGATAGCACATCTATGGTACTGCCATGAACAAGAGATTCACCTTCCACTTCGATTTTAAAACTTGGTACATAACGCTCTGTCATCCCGGCCTCAACCGCTCACTCTATTGCCGGTATGATTAACACCTGACCCGGTCGCAACGCCAATGGATCAACAATTTGATTTTGTTCCGCAATCGCCCGCCATAAAGAAGCATCACCGTATTTCTCGGCGGCAATAGCCGTCAAGGTGTCTCCGCGACGCACAACATAATGTTTAAAATAATTTGCCGATTGCCGCGGTAAGGTATCGTCGACGTACTCTTTGAAAGTTACATCCACTGTGGCGCGTACCGGCGTACCGTCGGATTTAAATAATTTGAAATTTTGCTCCGCCCTTTCCAGCACGCCGACGAATTTCAGTTTTTCATTTTTACCCCAGGTCACCCTGCATATGGGTGGAGCATGCAACTCCTCGTTGATCTTCATAAACTTTAATAGGTCGTCGGTGTATTTTTGGACGTTTTCGCCGCTCTTATAGGTGTAGGTGTCAAAAAATAACTGCATTGAAAGCGTACGCGCACCGCCACGGGAAAACTGTATGGGCGGCGCGGCCAGGCCCGGCACAGCCACTTCCGAAAATTGATTGGATTGGGAAATGCGATACTCCCGCGGGTTGAAAAGCACTTCCATCTTTCCCCCGGACGGCACAATTTGTTCAATAGTCGCGTGTTCTAGTCCCATAATTCGATTCCCCGATAAATTACATTAAGCCCATGCTTTCACGTTCCAGCTCAAGCCGGTCCTCGATAATTTCATAGATCTGTCTCGCGAGATATTCCAGCTCGTGCTGTTCCAGTTGCATTATTTGCGATGCGGCGGAAGTGGTATCCGCTGCCGGGGTTGGCTCCCCGACAGGTCCAGTATTCGATGCGGACGATTGCATGCCTGTGGCATTACTCCCTGTTTCATTTGCCGTTTGCAGCTGGGTTATTCCGCTAGATGTTTCCGTTGTATTGGGTACGTGCATAAAATGCGCGCTGCCGTTATGTGTCGTTTTTGGTCTGATTAACGGTGTTGACACTAGAGGGTTTTCAAACGCAATGTTGTTTCTCATCACCGCTTGACCGGCTCGGTCACCAAATCGTGATACCACCGGCAACTCGCTTGCGACAATTTCTGACTGGTTGCTAGCGCGCGAATGAGTGGCCAAGGAGATGTTTTGCCGTGATATAAAGTCTGGTGTAAACGTAGACAGAGATGGTACAAGCCACATTGCCCCGCGCTTAGGTAATTGATGCGTTGGACGCTTTAAATTCATACCATTGTGATTGGGTAGGGGTAGGCCGATATTGGCGCTGCGCATTAATACCGAAGTATGGGGATTTTGTGCCCCGCCTATGGACGACGCTTTGTTTTTACCTTGCGCGTTTTGTCGCCCTGACACTACAGGCGAGGCGGATGTCACTCTGTGTTGTTCAACCGCCGCCAGCGGCTTCGGGTTTAAATAACTGACGGGGATTACGCCAGTGGCTGCGGCAGACCGCAGCACCGGGATACTTTCAATAGGGCGATCAATAGAGCGATGAATATCTTCTGATGTCGTAGATAGTTTTTGAGTGAATTTAAGTTCCGGCGCTTTGTTCGAATCCACGTTTGTAGCGCTTTTAGCAACTTTTTTATTTCGCTGCACAATACCTCTATTCATAAAAACCGCCGGGTGGAACGGTTGCTGCGGCCTGTTTTTTTGTTCTTGGGTCTTTGGTTGTATAGTGTTGGGTGCTGTTTTGCGATTAAAGTTTTGCGTGTTAGGGGGATTGGTTACACTGTGAGCCACCGAATCAATGGCCCCGGAAAATACGCCTGAAACTGCCGGCTTTGAACTCTCGGAAGGGGATAGGTCAGCGGCACTTGTTGAATTCGCGGTTGAAATCGCGAATGATGGATCTAACGATTTGTCGACGATATCACTGTGCCTCGGTGCAGCTTGTACTATCGGTTGGGAGGATCGACCGCGCCCATAGCGACGTTGCACGATAACCGAGCCCAAATTTATCGATGGCTTTTCTATCGACTTTGTTGCCAGCAAGGGAGTACCTGGCTTGAGTTGCGACCGAATTTCCTGGTGTATTTTTGCGGATGTGGTTTCCCCTTCCCCGCTAATCCCGGAGGCGCTAATCCCGGAAGTATTGTTCACCGGTGAGGTATCATTGTTTGCCTTACGGAGCAACGTCGTAGCGCCGGCTTTTGTTAATTTTGTTACTTCTGTTACTTGGTTTTTGTATTCGTTGCGCCCCATATGCTGGATTGGACGAGCGCTTGTGCTCAGATGGCCTGTCACGTATCCCGAGCCGGCATCTGCTTGTAGAGCATGGCTTTGTTTAGGCCTCACACTACTGTTATCCCGCTGCGCTTGGGGCCACGCCGTTGATTCACTGCTGCTTGTGCGCAATCCGGCTTGATTCACAGATTGCGTAGAGGCGTTGGTCTGGTGACTGTCCGCGATGCTGGATGAATTGTCCGTATTACGCAGGGCTTGCATTGAATCAGAGTCGGGTGACTGATTTTTTTGAGTTTGTACGATATGGCTTTTGTTTTGGGCAAGCTTGGGGCGGGCCGAACCACCGATGAAATCCGTCGTCGAGCTTTTCCCTGCCTGAGAAGTATTATAATCATGGCTTCTCATAATTTTTGCGGCAAGCGTGTTGGGTATCGCATTTGCGCCATAACCTCTTTGCCCACCGCTATGCAAATTATTGTATTCACCGGCGAAGAAAGCTCTTTGCATAACATTGCGCATTACGCTGTTTTGACGTGTCCCCAAAATCGGAATCATGTTTTGTGGACTTGACGACCCGGCATTTCTTTCATAGGCGCCATTAATAGGCGATGCCATCGGTGCGGAGCTTCTCGATGTGTGATCAATGATTGACTTCGCCTGCAAGGGACGAATGCGATTTATCACATTGACCGCTTTTGTGGCGTTTTCACTCTGCTCGCTTGCTTTTGGGTAAACCGGCTTCGAATAAACGAAACGAGACGATGTGTGAACCAGTTGAGAATTGGATATAGGATTCGACCACCGTTGCAAGCGTAAAAGCAAGGGTGAATACGTAAAACTATACCGATTGATTAATGAATTTATTTTCGACCTGGATATTAATCCTGGGTTTAGCATATAGCGCCTTAACAATTGCTGCGCCATAGCATCGGTTTTACTATCGGTGCCTTTAGCTATTTGTTGTGGTGTATTTTCCATCTGCCTCAAATATGATCGTTTATGCGCTTAAGACACGCTGATCAGCCCCTTGTGCACCAATTCCAACGTCTCAATGGCGACATCACTTGATACGGCTCGCAACTCGGGACTATTCCAACGAACCGGGTAAGCGTCTAAAAAATCCCAGCGACGGGCATCCTCACCACTGGTGTCCTGCAAAATAATGGACACATTCTTGAGTTCCACTGTGCCGCTCATAACCAATTGATACCAACCCAGTAAGTCGTCCATACTCATCACGCCGCGTTTTAGCACAAGATTTGATGGGTACCGAACAGGACCCAGTAGCTTGTGAATATAACCATTGACTCCGCCTTCGCGATAGTCTTCGACTTCAATATCAACTTGAAGACCTGTCACTTCACTAAAGCCGCCCACCGTCAGCCCCTCGATCTCAACTAAAAAATTGAATGCCAGGTAGGGATCTAATTCCGCACCGCGAGCCATAGACGATTAACTCCTTTACGCTTCGGCTGTTTCATTTATTCTTCGATTGATTTTCGCAATTTCGTCCAACCACCGCTTGCGATCGCGATGTTCCAACCCCATAATTTGGTCATGCGGCCAATGGAAGTGATACGCAATGTAGGCTACCTCCTCGGACAACACATCAAGGGGGTAGCCAATCATTCCCCCAGGCCGCTTGCCTCCACTTCAAAATCCTTTTCGCAATGGGGACAAGACACCAATAAGTGGTTGTGTCCGTTTTCGTTGATACGGCCATACATATCCTGAAGATACGCAAGATCGGCGGAAAAAAGCCCCTCAATGGTTTTAGGCGTAATGTGCTGCAAATCACCAAGCTTGGTGATCACTCTCGACAGTAAAATAATCACCAAATAACCCGGATTGGCCTGCACACGAGGGTCTTTCATCGGCGCGATTTCATCAAATGCCGTCGCCAAACGCATGGTACCTTCTTGATGTAGTTCACCTTCCGCATCCATGTAACCGCGTGGTAACGAAAACGGGAACTCAGTCTGCAAACTCATGCCTTGGTTAAACCTTCATGTGCTATTTCCAGCGTTTCGATGGCGACCTCGTTACCCGTCGCGTTAAAGCTGGGACCTGTCCATTTCGTCGGCCAGCCTTCCACAAAATTCCAGCGCGCTTTTTCTTCTCCGGCGTCATCCAGAAGCACGATAGAACCGTTTTTACGTTCTATGGCCGCATCCATTACTGTTTTGCGCCAGTCCCAAAGTTCGGCGTCATCCGTAATCCCCCATTTCAGGGAAACATTGGAATACTTCACCAAGCCCGGTAGTTTTTTAGAGGTAAGATTTTTGCCTTCCGAACCTTCGCGATACTCGATGGGATCCTGAGCCGTATCCAATCCCGAACACTCGCGAAAACCGGCACGGGTGATTCCATCGATTTCAACTAAAAAGTTATAGGCACGATACGGATCGACTCTTGCCATATTCATTCCTCCTTTGTAAATAAAGTAAAGTATTCAACTTCAACTTGCTTTGGATACACAGCAACTAACTAGTACCCATCCATAAACGGTCTATTTTTCCAATCTCTGCGTCCCTTAAAGGGCCTACTCTTGGTGCGCCGTCTTCTCAAATGCTCATATATTGCGTATATACTGCGCTTTTCGAAGCCGGTGCGCCTTGATCTTGAAAAAATATCCTCGTTTATGGACGGGCACTAACTAATCGTTAAGCGACATATCGATACACATGCGCAATGTTTCCGGTATTGTCCTTTAACATCGCTTCATCACCAATATTGTTCCATATAGCCATTGCCCGCCCCCAATACAGATCGGTGTCTGTATTAATGCCCCGCTTTGTCCACACCCGCACCGCCGAGAAAGGTTTTAAGGTGAAATCCGGAAAGCGGAACACATGCCCGGCAACATCACGTAAAGTCCAGTTACCCAGATGAATTGCTTGACTGCTAAGATTGCGAATTTGCACGTATTCATTGGATAAGTCTTTGCCCGCCGGATTGTATTCGATATAGCTGATGCGTATATCGGATGCCGGCGCAGTAGTCCTGGTTGCGCGCAAGGCCAACGGTTGTTGCGGCGCGGTCGAGGGCGGCGATGCGAGAACCACGCCCGCTTCCGTTTGAATAATGCGCACCACAATGAATTTAGCAGGCACTATGGGCGCAAGCCCTATGTCTGTCACTACCATACCCAAGTCACGCACTTCCTGCGGATTCAACTCAGCATCGCATTTAACATAAAACGCTTCCGCTGGCGCGGCGCCCTTAAGTGCGCCTTGCAGGTACAAACCCGATAAATATGCCGTTAATTCACGAGAGATTCTGGCCCATAACCGGCCGTCATTGGGTTCGAAAACCATTTCAGTCATGTTGCGCTCGATCCACCGTCCGACCGTTATAAAAAGGCGTCTTATATTGACACTCATCCAGTTGGGATCGGTGCTGAGGGTTCCCGCACCCCAAATACGAATTCCCCGCCCGGGAAACGCTCGCAAACAGTTTATTTCAGCGTAGCCTTGCGGATTGAGTGCCGCTTGTTCGCTATCACTGATATTGGTCGCTGTATCAACAACGTCCTCCACCAGTTCATTGGCCGGTGCTTTGTACACCCCAGACTCCGCGTCAGTGCGTGCGTATACACCCGCCACCACTCCGCAGGGTGGCACAAGCACACATTCACTGGATTGCGAATCTTTGCGTATGCTTACCCAAGGATAATAAAGCGCCGCATGGCTTTCCCTGCCTTGCAAAGCGGTGCGTTGTGAATCAACAACGTTGGAATCGGCATTGGCACCGGGATGCGAATCGAGAATCGCAAAACGATCACCCAATTTAGCGCAATGAGCGATTACCATGTCTTGCAACTTAACCACTTCGGAGGGTATTGTCGCGATGTCGGGCGCGCACACCAAATCAATTTCATCGGCGTCGATTAGCCGGGTCAAACCGGCTTCAATAGCGGACTCCGAAATCTCGGGCAAGGATAATACGTAGCAATTGGTTCCGCCGTTGGCAAAAAATCCACGCACGGCATATCCCAAATACGCCCCCTCCACGGGTGGGCCGAACTCCTGGACAAACTCCCCCCACCCGCGCAAGTTCTTTAACACATCAGTATCCGCGCTATTGTTTAAGCTTGAATTGTTTAAGCCTGAATTTGTTAAGCCTAAAAACGCGGGCACACCGGTCTTTTGGGGTTGCGCTTGCGGCGCATAGACAACCTCCTTATATACCCCTGGCGCACCATAATATCGGGATGCTGACATTACTTTATCCCGGTTGCACCGATATTGATCCCGGCACTATTAACCCCCCGGTCCCGCCCATTGACTGATGCGGAATATGACGAACTCAGCCGGTTTAACCACTGCAACGCCGATTTCCGTCACCACTTGCCCTAAATCTCTCACTTCTGGCGGATTGGTTTCCGCGTCACACTTAACATAAAAGGCCTCTTGAGGCGTAGCGCCAAACAATGCGCCGCTGCGCCACACAACCGTTAAAAACGCGCTCACGTTGCGTGTAATCTTCGACCAAAGAGCTTGCGAATTAGGCTCAAACACTACCCATTGAGTCCCTTCATCAATGGATTCGCGCAAATACAGAAACAAGCGCCTAATGTTGATGTATTTCCATTCGAGATTGTCATCTCCACCCAGCGTGCGAGCACCCCACACTATTACATTGCTATCAAATTGACGTATTACGTTTATACCGTCCGGATTCAGTCCCTTTTGGTCCGCCCTGCTTAAGCGGTATCTAAGACCAACTGCTCCGCGGATTTTTTCATTGGCCGGCGCTTTGTGCACACCGCGCTGTGCATCTACGCGCGCATAAATACCCGCCATATGGCCGCTGGGTGGTAAGTAGGCTTTGTCCTTGGAGACGGGGTCGTAGACATAAATCCAAGGAAAATAAAGCGCCGCATAATTACTGTCCCCCAGCTCAGTGCCTTGTATGGCATCCACCGTGAATTCGCCCACCTCCTCCGGACTGTCCAGAATCGCAAAGCGATCACCCGCGTTTTCGCAATGACTGATCAATCTCGTTTGTATGGTTGAATCGCTGCTGCCGGGAACCGCAACAAGTGTGATTTCATCGATTGCGTTAAACGC
>JASFLF010000043.1:0-11135 GCA_050118235.1 Gammaproteobacteria bacterium
CCACAACGGAGTCACCAATGATTTGTTCGCCTCGATATTGCGTGGAGCGTTCCAGTTCCTGGAATTCGGGCTCATACTCCATATCGTTTCCACAAGGCGCATCAGGGGAAACTTCTTGTAATAATTTTTCTACATCGATTGACGCCATATAAAATCCCTTAAGCGTATTAATATTCTTTAATATTCTTAATTTCGCGTTACACTTGGTTTTATATTTATATAAGGCTAAGGAAACCCCGAAGATAGATTACCCATGTTCAATAAAGTTGTTTATTAGAGCCCCCGCCCAACCTAATGTCAACAGACAACGATCACAACATCTTAGCGTAACTATTGAAAGTATTACGCTACTGAATTGATGAAATTTTGATCAAGGCGTAATGTATAATTTATAAAGATTAAGTACCAGCGAAAATTATGTGAAATATTCACACTTTTATTTTTGAAAATTCTTACAACCGGGCAAATACAATTAATTTCAGCTAAATTAAATTTTTTTAACTTATTGATATATATGTATTAATAACTTGTTTCGAGAAAATATACTCGGGATAATCCAGGGGCCAACATTCATTTTAATAGTAAGCGAATGTTTTTAGCGTTACATCCATATAAGAGTAGACTCCAATTTGGCATTCGAAAAATTGACTTAGCTCACTTTCCACAATGATAATCAATTGCTTGATGGATAAAAATCAAAAATAACCGCGAAATAAAAATTACAAATCGTTTAAAATGATGGCAATGATTTATCGTCCTTTGCGGGAGTGGAAGGATGTTTCCAAACAAAAAATCCAAATATATAACGGAGGTTGATATCACCGTGGTCACAAAACAACAAAATCTTTTGCGGGTACTATTTAGCGGCTTACTTATTTTTTCCTTAGTATCGTGCGGATCGTTGGGATTCGGTCCTAAACCCACTCGCCTCGAAGTTTCCATAGAGGCGTCGCCGAATTTAAATCCCAATGCTGAAGGCAGGCCCTCACCTATTGTTATGCGTTTTTATGAATTAAGTTCTGCGGACATTTTTGAAACCGAGGATTTTTTCACGTTATACGATAATGAAATGGCAACTTTGGGAAAATTTATTGTGTTTCGCGACGAAATGAACATCAATCCCGGTCAGCTTAAGACATTTAAACGGGAAGCCAAACCAGAGACACAATATATTGGTGTCATCGCCGCATATCGAGACTTGGACAACGCCCGCTGGCGCGGCATCCTAGAGATCAAACCTCATGAAAAACACAAAATCATGATCCATCTGGGCAGCTTGAGTGTATCTGTCACTAATGTCGCTAAATAAAGGTTAAACTGCACGTCTAATTACGTGAAAGACCACCACAGTTTTATAAATTTGTTTTTACAGATGCATTCATCAATCACAGTTTGACTATAAACGCTAAGGTTCAAGAATCCATGTCATGGAATAACAAAGTTATTTGGTCTGAAGGGCTTTTTTTAAGGCCGCAACACCTACAACAAAATGACCGCTATATCGAATCCTACGTTCAGGGACGCTGCACTGGATTACGGAATTATGCCTGGGGAATTCGTGAACTGTCCATCGACGAAGGAGCGCTTTCACTGGGTAAAATCGCCATCAACCGTTTAAACGCCATATTGCCGGATGGCACCCCCATCAACATACCTTACGATGATGACCCACCCACGAGTATTGATATCAGTGAGGACGTCAGAAACAAAACCGTCTATCTTGCTCTGCCCCATAAAAGAACCGATGCGACCGAAGTGGAGAGTCTGCAAAATCCCGATAGTCTTGCTCGCATGCAGCCCGTGGTCACGGAAATCCGTGACAGCAACGCGGGAATGACCGAACAAGTGGAAATCGAAGTGGGTAAACTGCGAATTCGCTTAATACTGGAGGGTGAAGGTTTAGGCCAATACACAACCATGGGATTGGCTCGGATTATTGAATGCCGTTCAGATAATAAAGTGGTCTTGGATCAGGAATACATGCCTCCGGCGTTGGACTGCCGCGCCGTCCCCAGATTGTATGATTTTCTGAAAGAATTAGTAGGTTTGTTTCATCAACGGGGGGATGCACTGGCGGGCCGGGTTTCCGAATCAGGACGCGGCGGCAGTGCTGAGATTGCGGATTTTATGTTGTTACAAGCCGTTAACCGTTTCGAACCGTTAATGGCGCATCTGGCCAACAGCCAAGGGTTGCATCCGGAGACTTTTTATCAGACCGCTGTGGCCATGGCGGGGGAATTGGCCACTTTTAGCAGCAAGACCCGACGTACTTTACAGTTTGCATCTTACAACCACGATGATCTGGCGGCGACGTTTGCCCCGGTTATGGCCGAATTGCGCCGTTCTTTAAGTATGGTGATGGAACAAACCGCGGTGGCCTTGCAGTTGCAAAAACACAAGTACGGTATCTATGTGGCAACTATTGCCGACCGAAGCTTAGTGCAAAACGCCGCCTTTATTTTGGCAGTACACGCGAGCATTCCCAATGAAGAAATTGCCAGCCGCTTCCCCGCCCAAGTCAAGGCCGGTCCAGCGGAAATGATCAGTGAACTGGTCAACCTGCAATTACCGGGTATTCGAATACGTCAACTTCCGGTGGCGCCCCGGCAAATACCTTATCATTCCGGTTTTTCTTATTTTGAATTGGACCGCGGCAGTGAGTTGTGGAAAAAAATGGCCAATACCGGCGGATTTGCTTTTCACATCGGCGCCGAATTCCCCGGATTGGAACTTGAATTTTGGGCTATCAAAGAGTACTGATTATGGACCCTAAAGATCCTTTTTATAATCCAGACGATTCAGACAGAACCATCGTCGTCAAACCCAACCCAGGGGGTCAGCGAGGCGCTCAGACACCACCTCCCGGTTATGTGCCGCCAACTCCACCGCCTACGACGCCGCCGCCTTCCTACACACCTTCACCTTTCGGGCAACCACAGCCCAGCTATGCCCAACCGCAAATGCCCGCCTATGCGTTACCGGATAACCCCACCGGTCCAAACGCTCTGACCGATTCGGCGGCACGGTTATTGGCTTTGATCGGGCGCTTGAAAACCATCCCCCACCATAGCGATGTAGGAGGTTTGCACCGGCAAGTCACTCAGGAAATCCAAAGCTTCGATAATATCGCCCGAAACCGTGGTTGTTCGCCCGAGGCGGTATTGGCCGCACGTTATGCATTGTGCGCGGCCATTGATGAAGCGGTGTTGAATACGCCCTGGGGAAGCAGCAGTTTGTGGAGCGGCCAATCCATGCTAAGTACTTTCCACCAGGAAACCGGCGGTGGTGAGAAATTTTTTCAAATCCTAGAACGTATTATGATGGAGCCAGCCAAGAACATCGAACTGCTGGAATTGTATTCCATTTGTTTATCGCTGGGCTTTGAAGGGCGTTACCGAATTATGGAAATGGGACGTTCGCAGTTAGAATCTTTAAGAGACGAGTTGTACCGTACCATACGCACTTATCGCGGCGACTACGAGCGGGAACTGTCACCGCATTGGCGCGGTTTACATACTAAAATGAGCCGCTTGCGCCACATTCCACTGTGGGTCGTTGCAGCCTTGGCCGGAGCGGTTTTATTAGGAATTTACGCCGGATTCAACTTTATCTTGCATAAATCCAGCGCGCCTGTTTTGGATAAACTCAACGGCATCCACCCGGAAGCGGTATATAACATCAAAGAGGAAGATTCATGATTCGTTGGATCATCATTGCTATTGGGTTTATCGCCTTATCCTTATTGATATGGTTTGGCGGTCCAATGGTCGCGGTGAATGAATACGTGCCCCTGGGAACGGTCACTGCCCGCTTACTGACTATAATCATTATCATTTTGGTATGGGCAATTTTTCAGTTATGGAAGCAAGTCAAAGCGAAAAAAGACAATGAAGGTTTGATTGCAGGCTTAGAATCTTCCGTTCAGCAAGCCGTCCCAGCGGAATCCGGCGTCGCTCAAGAAGATGTCGGTCAGTTGCAACAAAATTTCAACGACGCCTTATCCGTATTACGAAAAACCAAGCTCAAAGGCATTCAAGGCGAACAACAGCTCTATGAGTTGCCGTGGTATATCATCATCGGCCCACCGGGTTCCGGAAAAACCACCGCTATCATCAATTCCGGTTTACGCTTTCCTTTGGGAGAACGTTTCGGCAAACAAGCCTTACGGGGTGTCGGCGGTACTCGCGATTGCGATTTTTGGTTTACCGATGAGGCGGTATTGGTTGATACCGCCGGTCGCTATACCACGCAAGATAGTCACGCCGAAGTCGATAGAGCCGGTTGGGGCGGATTTCTTGATCTTTTGAAAAAACACCGCCGCAGGCGGCCCATTAACGGTGTGATGGTGGCCATCAGTCTCGCCGAACTGATGCAACAAAGCGAAGCCGAACGCATGCATCACGCCAATACCATCAAACAACGTATTCAAGAACTGTATCACAAACTAGGCATCCCCTTCCCGGTATACGTCTTGTTCACTAAAACCGACTTGATCGCGGGTTTCATGGAGTTCTTCGACGACTTAGGCCGTGAGGAGCGCGAGCAAGTGTGGGGATTTACTTTTCCCATGGATTCGCCTTCGAATCCGGAAGGCGTAGTGCATTTGTTCGCCAATGAATTCGACGCCTTGATTGCCAGGCTGAATGCCCGCTTGAGCTATCGCATGCATCAAGAGCGCGATCTTGGTCGCCGCACTCTCATGCACGCGTTTCCGCATCAATTGGCCAGTTTAAAACAAATGGCGGATTCTTTTTTGCAAGACATATTCCGTCCCAGCCGATACGAAAGCCGGTTTTTACTGCGTGGCGTGTATTTCACCAGCGGGACTCAGGAAGGCACACCTATTGACCGAATCATGGGATCGTTGGCGGGTATTTTCGGGCTGGACCGCCAGGCTGCGCCGCAGTTCAGCGGCCAAGGCCGAAGTTATTTTCTCACCAATTTATTTAAATATGTCATTTTTCCCGAATCCGGCGTTGCCGGCACTGACCGGCGTCTGGAAAAACAGCGCGCATGGTTACTGCGTGGGGCTTACGCCGCTTCGATCATTGCGACATTGGCGGCCACATTAGTATGGGTGGGCAGTTACACCGCTAATGCCAGCCACATCTCGGTGTTGGAAGAGCACGTCGACAATTACAATAAACTGAGTAAGGAAGCAAAGACATCCAGCGACTTAGTCTCCGTGCTGCCGGCGATCAACGAGTTAAATCAAGCACGAAACGTCTATGTGGACAGCGGTTTATCGTGGCTCTCCGGCTTGGGTCTGAGCAAAAGGGGCTCGATGGAACCCGCCGCTGACGAAGCTTACCGCCGGGCCCTGGTGGCTGAGTTTCTCCCCCGCATTGGTAGTCGCTTGGAATATCAATTAAAAACCGGCGCCAAGGACACTGAATTTTTGCATAGTGCCTTGAAAGCTTATTTAATGTTGTATGATCTCAAACATCTGGATCCAGAATATCTCAAGTTATGGATGGAACTGGATTGGCAGAACAATTTTGCCGGAGATAACGCGCGTATCAACCAACTGACGAATCACTTGAACGCATTACTCGAAAACACATTCGAGCCCATCAAAGTCAACCCAACCCTGGTGGCCAATTCACGCAGAATATTACAGCAAGTCCCAGTCGCCCAGCGGGTATACAACCGTTTAAAGCAAGAGGCATCCGTGAACAAGGAATATGCGGTGAATTTGCCTTCGGTATTGGGCACAATGGGTCAAACGGTATTAAGGTTTAAAAAAGAAACCAGTTCGTTGACAAACATTCCCAGCATTTTTACCTACCGGGGATTCCATCAGGTCTACCTAAAAGAAGGCATCCAATTCGCCACCGAATCTACCGAAGAAACCTGGGTATTGGGCGATGTGCAAGCCAGCAAGTTCGATCCTGACCAAGTAAATAAAGAAGTCAGGGATTTATATATTAAAGACTATATTAATACCTGGAACCGCGCGTTGGCCAATATCGAAGTGGCGCGATTTAAGAATCTCAACCAGGCCGTCGACTCTCTGGAAATATTGTCCGGCCAGCAGTCACCTATTAATTCACTGTTAACCGTAGTCGACGAAAATACCGCACTGAACCGAGTACCCGATGTACCGGAAGCCGAAGTGGCCGCCAACGTAGCAAAACAATTGAGCAGCACCGCTCGCCGGGTAAACTCAGCCATGAAACGAGCCAACGCTACCGGAGCCTCGAAACTGCTCGAAGGCGGGCCGGGCACCAAGGTTGAAAAAGCCTTCGAACCTATTCAGGAAATCGTCCAAGGCGGTGCAAACACACCACCACAGATGAATGCTATCTTAACCCAATTGGCCGAAGTCTATAATTTCGTCGCCGGTATCGGTGCGGGCTCTTCGGGAACCGCTTCATTGCAAGTGGCCGCACAACGGATGTCAGGTGGCAGTTCCGATGCCATTGGCCGGTTGCGCGCCAAGGCCACTCGCTTAGGCGAACCGGTAAAAGGCTGGTTAATGGATGCGGCGGATAATAGTTGGGCGATCATCCTAGGCGAAGCCCATGGCCATATTAATTCGGTCTGGCAGTCGGACATTGTGCCGAGTTTTGACAGAGCCCTGAAAAACCGTTATCCGCTGCGCAGAACCAGCTCGGATGAAATCACCCTCACTGATTTTGCCAACTTCTTCGGTCCCGGCGGCGAACTAGAGGTCTTTTTCAACAATTATCTAAAACCATTTGTGATTGTGAAGCGCCGAGGCTGGCAATTGCGCTCGTTCGAAGGGCGCACTATAGGGATCTCCCGGGAATCACTTAACGCCTTTGAAAACGCCGATGTCATCAAAAGCACTTTCTTTCCTCAAGGTGAACCCAATCCGGTCGTCACCTTCAGTTTGAAACCCCAATATCTGGATGCGAACATAACCAGCTTTCATTTGGAGATCGATGGACAAATGCTCACATACCGGCATGGTCCCATGCGTTCCACCAATCTTCAATGGCCGGGACCCGACGGCTCATCAAGAGTGCGGTTGACTTTTGAGGCCAGTTCCGGCAGCCACATCAGTCGCACAAAAGAAGGCCCTTGGGGCTTGTTCCGGTTATTAGACGAATCGGAAGTAATAAAAACCAGTTTAAGCGACCGCTATAAAGTCACCTTCGAAATCTCAGGCCACAAGGCACAATACGAGCTACGGGCTGATAGTGTAGTTAATCCGTTTCGTCTTACCGCATTGGAGCGATTTAATTGCCCGAAAAGGATTTGATCATGACAGCGACGACGACAGGCCCTGGTTTTTTTGGCAAAGTGCCCAGCCACGGTGACTTTATCACCCGGCGTGTACCCCGCTCTTTTTTGGAACCTTGGGACGAGTGGCTGCAAAAAGCCGTTGCTCGCTCCAAAGAACAATTGGAGGCCGATTGGCTGGATACCTATCTTACCAGCCCCATCTGGCGCTTCGTGCTGAGTTCCGGCGTTTGCAGCGATCAGCCTTATGCCGGAGTTTTAATGCCTTCGGTGGATAAAGTGGGCCGGTATTTTCCGCTCACCATCACCGCCGCCATCCCCAAGGGATTTAATATTTTACAACTACCCAAAGACGTTAATGAATGGTTCGACAACGCCGAACAAAAAGCATTGAGCGCCTTGGAAGAACCGTTTAATCTGGATGAATTTGACCGCGAAGTGGAACAACTGGACATACCCGTGGCGGTCACCGCGAGCACGCAATTAAATCCAACGGCCAGTGTCATTTCCTCGCATACCAGCGGCCGCTCCACGCACACTAAAATACCAGCCAGCCACGACATGGTGGGGCCTTATATCCGCTTATTACATCACTATTTAACCTTACTCAATAAAAACTACAGCATATGGTGGACATCCGGCTCGTATAAAGTGCAACCGTGTATGTTGATTTGCGGCGGTTTGCCACCTGTAGATGGTTTCTCCGCCTTTCTGGATGGGCGCTGGTCTTTATGGGGATGGCAACAAGAAGAAGAATCGCACATCGTCTACGAAAAAAATACCGCCGCCGAAGATGCGCCTACGCCGCATATACCGGCGGATTGGGAATATCCCGTATAGCGGATACATTCCCGGGCAACACTAATATAACCACAATAAGCCGATAACAAGCTAATAAAAACAAGCGGACTAGCCCGCATTTCTCACCAGGGGACGAGATGATCGCACAGAGAATTAGATTCACAAGGTATTTTCCGAAGGAGCGGAATACCGGCTGTATTTCCGACTGAAGAAAATGCCTTGTGGATTCCAAGATCAAGCGAGGGCTCCTCATCCTGGTGAGAAATGCGGGCTGGCAGAATTCAGCGCCACGGTATCTCCGTAGCGATGGAACCTAACGTCGTGACCATGTCTACCGATTATTCTCAAATCATCAAAGCATACGCTCACAATGAGATCGACTACGATACATTCGCGGCGGCGCTAATCAAGCATATCCAATCCACTCCCGCAACATTGCCCGCGATTTTAACGCTGCTAGAGGATTTAAAAACAGCCAAACCCGCGGATATGCCGTTAATTCAAAAATTGCAAAGAGAATTACGTGACTTCTCCTCTGTTTCCGATGCGACTTCCCGACCTGAGCCATCAGTCAGCGCCAGTGAACAAACCATAATAAAAGGTCATAGCGGCCCCGCAGAAGACGAGGATAACGCAAAAACCATCATCAAATCCGTCACCGAAGAACCTGTGGAAAATGGCGCCACCGTCATACATCCCGCCGAAGCGGATGCCACACGAAGCCAAGCCCCCTCTGCAATGCCAGTTGCACCGCCGGCCGAAGCGACACAATTAGAAGAAACCCGGTTACAAGAACCATCGGAACCCACTCGTTTGGTGTCAGCAACCGCGGATTCAGAAACCGGTCCAGCCCAAAAACTCGAACCGGGAAGTGTCATTAAGAATCGCTTTATATTGGAAAATCTATTAGGCGAAGGCGGCATGGGCCGGGTGTTTAAAGCCCGTGACTTGCGCAAGGAAGAGGCCCATGACCGCAATCCCTACGTTGCTATCAAAGTACTCAACGATTCTTTTAAAGAACATCCGCAAGCATTTATCGCCTTGCAGCGCGAAGCTAAGAAAGCGCAGACTCTGGCGCATCCCAACATCGTCAATGTATATGATTTCGACCGTGATGGTGAGACGGTTTACATGACTATGGAATATCTCCAAGGCAATTCACTGGACCGAATGATCAGGCAACAGCAACCACGGCCCTTCGAAAAGCCTGAAGCCATCAAAATCATCCAAGGCATTTGTTTGGGATTGTCTTATGCTCACAAGCGAAACATCATCCACTCGGATCTCAAACCGGGTAATGTATTTGTCACCAATGAAGGCGAAGTAAAAATTTTCGATTTCGGCATCGCCCGGGCGATTAAATCTCAGGAAGCCAGCGGCGAAAAAACATTGTTCGATGCCGGCAGCCTAGGCGGTTTGACACCTGCATACGCCAGTTGTGAAATGTTTGAAGGCGAAGAACCCGATGTGCGCGACGATATCTATGCCCTGGCCTGCATTGCTTATGAACTACTGGGCGGTAAACATCCCTTCAACAAAACACCCGCTATCAAAGCCAAGCAAAATCATCTAGCCCCCGAAAAACTACCTCAGCTATCCCGACGCCAGAATAAAACGCTGAGTTCCGGTCTCGCATTTGATCGACAGGCGAGAACAAGCTCGGTAGACCATTTTGTTGAAGAACTGACCACCCGCTTTAGTAAAAAGCAAAAAATTTCAGCGGCTGCTATAGTGCTTCTCGTAGTTGGTGCCATTGTTTCCTATGAACCACTCACTAATTTCTACCGTCAACAACAAATTGAACGCTATGTAGTACAATTTGAATCCGGTAACGAAGCGGCAATTCAAGCCGGTTTGAAAAAATTGGCGAAAATGCCTCACACTTTACGCGATGAGATTCTTGTCGCGGCCAAAGAGCCGTTGATCAAATACTATGAAAATAAAGCGTTCTCTGGCATCGACCCTGAAAAAGGTTTGGTGGACTTTCGCGGCGCCTACCGCTATTTAAATATCGCAAACGCGCTGTTTCCCGATTCTGCTCAAGTGTCAGCCGCCAAGAAAAAACTGCAACAACGCGAGCAGCAGTTAACCAATGAATTGACCACGCGATTAAACTTTCATCTGCAACAAGGTAATTTATTACCCGATGAAAACAGCGACGATCTATTGGATGTATTGAATATGGCGGCGAAAATCGATCCCCATCATAGCCTATTGACGGATAAACGTATCCCTGTGGAATACGCCAAACAAGCGCAGAACGCCGCCAATCAATGGGATTTCGACAAAGCACAGCGACTATTGGAAGTCGCCCAGCAAGTGGTACCCCATAATCCAACCCTGTTGGCTTTACAACAAAGCATCAATGTTCAACAGCAACAATATTTAGCCAGGCAAGCCAAAATCGTCGGCAAAGTGGATGCCAAATCATTGCGCCGTGAAGTGGAAACGCTCTTAAACAAACCCTTTGACAGCGTCAACTGGAGCAGAACAATCCACGCCACGGTAAACCAATTGGAGGAAATTTTACCGGCGAACGATTCCTGGCTGCAAAACACCAAACAGAAAATTGCACTCTATCATTTGAGGCGTGCGGAGAATCTAAGACGGCAAGGTAAATTCGGGCAAGCCCGCTCTACCCTGCAGTTGGCGGAAAAATTCGATCCGCGGGTTCCGGGGCTTGACGAAGAAAAGAGCACCTTAAAAGCGGCAGAGGAGCATGCCCTGCAACAACAACAAGTTCAAGCACAGCGGCAGCAGACCGCCGAGTTAAAACAACAACTGTTGCGCGAAGCCAATAAAAACAATGTCGAAAAAGCCGACGATTTACTTGACCAACTCAGCGCAGAACTTAACAAAAACGATCCTTTTTTGCAGACAGAAGCACCTGCTGCCATTGCGGCCGCCTATGTACGCTTGGCAAATAACGCGTTGCAACGAGGTGAAACGCAAGCCGCTTCACAGTGGATTTCAGCCGGATTGGAAATTGCACCGCAGCACAAGGAACTGATTGCACTCAAAGCCAAACTGCCGAAGAAAAGCTCAGACGCTTGCGAGCTGAAATACGCCGGTTACGGCAAACGCATTAGTTGTCACGATATCATCAACAATGCAAAAGGACCCAC
>JASFLF010000044.1:0-10978 GCA_050118235.1 Gammaproteobacteria bacterium
GCGTGCCCTGGTAGATACCCACCGAGACCGACGCCACTTGTCCCAGAATGGGATTTTTCTCCAATGCCCCGCTTTTCAACATCCAACCGATGGCATCGGCCATGGCCACATAACCACCGGTAATGGAAGCGGTGCGGGTTCCGCCATCGGCCTGGATGACGTCGCAATCCACGGTAATGATCTGCTCACCCAGCGTTTCCAAATCCACCACCGCCCGCAGTGACCGGGCGATCAAGCGCTGGATTTCCATAGTACGGCCACCTTGTTTGCCTTTGCTGGCTTCGCGGTGCATGCGCTCGCCGGTGGAGCGGGGCAGCATGCCGTATTCGGCGGTTACCCAGCCTTTGCCCGACCCCTTGAGCCAGCGCGGCACATGGGCTTCGACACTGGCGGTGCAAATTACCTTGGTGTCGCCAAACTCGACTAAGACGGAGCCTTCGGCATGTTTGGTATAATTTCGCGTGAGTTTGATGGTGCGTAATTGCTCGGGGGCTCGGCCGCTGGGTCGCATGTTGAATCCTTTGTGGTGATGAATGGGAGAGCGATTATACCGCGCCCGCGGTCAGAGTCTAAAAGCGTTTAACCGCCTAGGCACCCACAACGCCCTATTTTTACCATAGGGGGAAATTGACGGACAAAATGGCCTTTTCTCTGGACTGTAAAACGCAAATCTGGTATAAAGCGCAGTTCTCGCGCCAACTCCCTCACCGACGTTGGCGCTAAACAGTTTAATGGATCTTTGGAGAAGTCAGTCATGTCAAGAGTCTGTCAGGTGACCGGCAAGCGGCCGTTAACCGGAAACAATGTGTCACACGCGAACAACAAAACCAAACGCCGGTTTTTGCCCAACCTGCAAAAGCACCGCTTTTGGGTGGAAAACGAAAACCGCTGGGTAAGCCTGCGCCTCTCGACCAAAGGCATGCGCATTATCGATAAGCTGGGCATTGATCAGGTACTCAGCGACATGCGCAAGCGTGGCGAGAAAGTGTGACTTTTTGTTTATGTACGAGTTGTACGAGCAAAAGTTGCCGGAAATAAAACACGCACTAATTTGAGGAAAGAATTATGAGAGATAAAATCCGCTTGGTGTCATCCGCAGGCACGGGTCACTTTTACACCACCACCAAAAACAAACGCACTATGCCCGAAAAAATGGAGATCAAAAAATTTGATCCCGTGGTGCGCAAACACGTGATGTACAAAGAAGCCAAAATCAAATAACGATTTTATTGCACATCCCTTTAGTAATAAGAATGTGTTATAAAAAAGTGTTATAAAAAAGCAGTTTTAAAAAAACCAAGCCCGGTTCTACCGGGCTTTTTTTATAGCAACGCCAAATAGGAATGACGGCACCCAGCACATAATCTGTGGATGAATACGTAAAAATTCTCTACTATAAACGCCGTTTGTAAGGAACCATCACTTACCTCGCCAAACTAACCCGTAGGTAAGCGTTAGCTCGATAACACAAAAAGCGATCAGTTAATAACAAACCTAACACAAGGAGTACAGCATGCGATCCAGCAGCCTCGCAATCTTATCCAGCGGCATATTGATCGGCGCTGTCACATTCAGCAGCCATGCCACAGCCGCCTCTCTCGACTTGAATCTAAACAGCAAAAGCGCGCAACTCCGCCTCGCCACGGTGATCGGCGGCACCACCATGGGGCGCACCCAAACCTCTGTAGGATTTCTGTATAACGACGATGAAAAGTACGTCTTGGATTTGGGCCTGCTGGTGATTGATGTAGCGGGCAGTAAATCACCGGGCCTGGAAATCGGCGTAGGACCCAAGCTGTATTTCGCCGACGGCGACAAAGGCGAAGCGGTTGCCATCGGCTTGGGCGGGCAACTACGGTATAAGATCCCGGCGTTGCAGCGGATTAACTTTGGTTTGGAGGGATATTACGCCCCGGATATCGTGGCATTTGCCGACGCCGACAATATGTATGAAGTCGGTTTTCGGATTGGCTATGAAATCCTGCCCACCGCCGATGTGTACGGCGGTTATCGCCGCATTCGCGCTGAATTCGACAAAGGCAATGAGACTCTGGATGAGTCGCTTATGCTCGGATTCAAGTTGTCGTTTTAACTAACAACGAGCCACGAATCACTTTTTTGCTACCAACAATAATCGTTAAACGTTCCAACCTTGTCTTTTGAGGTTTTAGCGCCGTTGCTGGCAAGGATAATTTGGTTGCACTGGGTATCTGAAACCTGGTTGCCCTTGCTGGTGGGTTGAGCGGTAATAGTGTAGCCAGTGACCGTGGCGTTCACTGTAATGGTGTAATAACCGTTGCTGGTGGTGTGACTTTGCGGGCAGCTGGGTGCATTGGCGGCATCGTAGACAAAGGTATTATTGTCCACAAAACATCGCTCCAAGCGCTGTGCGGTTTGCGCTAAAGCCACTTTGGCGTCGGCGCGACGCGACTTGCGTACATGGTTATTATAATTTGGTATGGCGATCGCAGCTAAAATGGCTAAAATCGCCACCACCACCATGAGTTCTATTAAAGTAAATCCTCGATTTCCGCCCTGCATGTAATACCTCTATATATTAATACCCAAAATCTGTTGACAGGTGATCGTACAAGAACAAAGGTGCGGATCTTGCGACCCGCACCTTTCTTCGCCCCTCAGTTGCCTCAATGCCCCTGCTAAAATCCCAAATTATTGGTCAGTTCGCGCTAGAAAGTAGACAACCGCAATTAAGAAGCGCAACTGACGTTGTTGCCATCCACATCATTAACTATGCCGTCGGCGCCACTGTCGGAGGCGCTAATAGCACGTCCCAGGTTATTGATATTGGTCGCCCGTGCATGACTGTCACCACGTTTGTCGCAAAATGTAAACGTAGTCGCCGCATCTACCGCACCACGTGGTGTATATTGAATAAATCCGGCGACTGCAGCAGCACCGGTTTTTTTCGCCGATAAGGAATTGCCATCGGACAAGCCCGTGCTGACTCGGATCAAGCAGTCTTCTGTAGCAAGGCACGCACCGGTGCCGGAATCCAACACTTGGTCGGCATCGCGGTCCGAAAACACAATCCAGCCTTGGGCCCAGTCGTTGGTGTCGCAAGTAGTTTGGTCAGTGCTGGCGCAAACTGTCACACGGGTGCCACGTTTTAACGCTTCACTACGTGCCAGATTGAGCGTGGAAATAAATTCGTTCTTTTGAGATATCAGCCGATTGTTTTGCACCAATGCGTTAAAACTGGGTACGGCTTGGGTTAGGATGATCGCCGCTAAAGCGATGGTGACCATGAGTTCAATCAAAGTGAATCCGGCCATTGTACTTTTGTTATGTTGCATTCTGCTCTACCTACTTCGTATGTTGCAAACCGCTCTTGCGCCCAATCTGCGTTGAAGAAAAATGTTTAGAATTTCTCAACTCGGTATAAAGATTCTATCCTTATTCATTACTCAAGATATAGGGGGTGTTACTACCGTTTGTCAGGTATTTCCAACCTTTAATCCTGAGAGCTCTTCGTGAAATCGATCACAAAATAACCAAACAAAAACCAGAAACTGGTCACAAATAGATCAATTTGTATAGAAAACACTCATATTTGACGAATATTCCCGTCAGGACGCCAAACGTGAGATTTGTACCGATAAGCGGTTACCACTGACATAATTCCACACATACATCACGGATTTACAAATTTTGTATGGTGGTTTCGTCGCATCGTCACCAAATCCATGTGTATATTTCGAGTGCGATTGAGTCTACTGCGGTTGCTGGTGGTTTAGATGTTCCACAACAACAGAAGCGTTAGGGGAGCGTGTGAGCGAGATACCCTGCTATGAGCCTCTCGCCCGCTGCCCCCAATCCAAACTAGTTATTGGAAAGATCTCGCCAGAAGGTACGTTTATGCATATCGCCCGGTTGCCGGGTCTTAATCCGTTCCGCACCCACATAGGTTACGGGTTGAGGATCCGACACACCATCGTCCGGCACAAATACCGTAGCCGTTGGAGGTATGCCATTTCGGTCCAACTCAGTATATCGGGACGTGGATACAGTACCATCAGCATTCAACAAGGCGGGGGTCGCATCTAAGAGGTTGACCGCATAGACTCGCCCTTGACCACTACCTGCACTACATGCGGAGCCGCTGTCAGTGGGTTCGTAAGTGGTAAAAATGATCTGGTAATCAAAGGTTAGCGCTGCGGCCAGGACTTTTTCCCCATTGCTGTTTAAATCGATATACCAGCCTTTATGGTTAGTCCACAACTCTGTTTGCGCATCCGCCTGTTCCGATGCCGTACCGGTTCCAATGACGTTGTCCGTAGCATCATAAAAATCAGAAGGGGTTAACTTGGTATAGCTGCTGGGTGCTGTATAAATATCCGCATGGCGCAACATATAAAACCGGTCTTGTATGGTGGTGTTCAACGGATGCGCGCGATACCCCGAACCGATGCTGATGGTTAAGAAACGCTGGCTACCTTTACGACCAATGGCTATGTCCGGCGGGTAGTAAAAACGACGATTGTTGGCGGCGTCGTTGGTATCGGAGGCGTTGAGCGCTAAGTCAGCAATCACACCGCCGCCAACCAGTTGCCCAGCCGAATTGCCATTGGCAATATCGAAGCGCCACAGTTGACCGCCCATATCACCCACGTACATTTGATCCGCCAAGCGGTCTCTGTTGACATCAATGACGCGAACATCAGAAGCAATACTATAATTCATATCGGCATACGTCTGTATTGGCGTGCCGTTGGCCTCGGTCGTCGGGCCTCCCGACCATACCAATGCACCGGTATCGGCATCCACCATGTATATGGCCCGGCCTTGGGTATCGGCGGAACGGGTCTCTTTATCATCCTGATCCGGATCATAACCACCAGAGAAGATCAGCACGTCTTTAATGTCGCTGCCGACTTTCACTTTGGTTTTTACCATTCTGGACCAGGATTGACCTAATTCTTCAAACCCCTCATCGCCGCCTTTAATGACCCATTTTAAGACCGGCGCGTTGCGATTGGTCACATCCAGGGCGTAATAGTTGCGTCCGCCACGGCGCATGCCCACATACAAATAGACGAAGTCGCCATCGACCGAATCGATGATATGATCACCGTTGACGTCGTTCACCCAATAGGAAATGGCACCATCTAAACCATAGGGCAGGTTAGTACCCACTTGGTTCTCATAATACGTGTTTAAATTAGGCAAAAGTTCTTGCGGTACAAAGGAGAACACTTCCGAGCCATCGTCCGCGTCAATAGCGTGCAAATAACCCTCGTTGGTACCGAAAAAGATCACGTTGTCCGGCGCCGCTTCGGTACCGCCATAGGTAATCACCACGGCACGAGAATGCAGTGGCGCGCCCATATGCTTGCGAATATTGGTCGACGTGTCATCGTCTTCGTTGTCCACGTCCTCACCTTGCGCCCATTTCAATAAGTTAGTGCGCTCACCGTCGGTGGCGGTTTCGATACCCAACATGGTCTTGGTAATGAGGGCATTGGTATCACTCAATGCGTTGCTGGCCGCTGATAAGTTGCTGGATGTGCCGGTGTAGGTGTAAACATTGCGTCCTTCTAAAACAAGCTCACCAGCTGCACCTCCCTCGGCCACATGATTGCCGTCAACTGCATCCGACCAAAAACTTTTTGCTGTGGATTTAAAAAATCCCGTGGAGGTGTCCACCGCCGGGTTGTCGTTAACATCGACTATTTCCGCCGGTAAACCTTTCAGCTCATAACGTTTTAAGTTCCCTGACCATCTGGGTGTGTCCTCTGGTTTAAAGAGGGAGAAATAAATATCGTTCTGGTGAGTCAGGCGATTGAACTGGTTTACCGTCGCGCCGGGTGACACAAACGTGGTATCCGTGTTCATAATGGAGCGGATAATGTTCTGAAATACCGCAGCCAGTTCGTCGGAAGTGGATGCTGGATAATAGTTACCATCACCTTCATCGGCCAAATCCTGCAAAAAGTCAATCGCATTTTGCTGTCCGCCTTCGTCAAGGTTAAAACCAATGGTATAGGTAGTGACGTTTTGGTCGCCGTCCATGTCGGTGGCGGTGTTGTTATCGGTATTGGCCAGGAAGTTCACCAGTTCACGGCCACAAGCTTCGCCCGCACCCGATGATGTACATGTTGAACTCGTCATGGATCGAATCAAAGACTCGGAATGATTGTGATTCGCCTCCCCGTCGGTTAATAACACAATATGACTGGTTTGGCAGGCATCCACAATCGGTGTGGTATAAACCGGGGAGCCGGTGATTTCTTCCGAGGCGCACGCCGAGCTATTGAGATTATCCACAGTACAGCCGTCGGCCCGTGAGATCGTGCCACCGGTATAAGAATCCGCGTGACTCAACCGGCCGTAAGTGGTTTGCGCCCCACGGGATTTACCGTATAACACCGGACCACCGCGGTAATAATTGGCCGCTTCATACAAAGTATCCACTATCGGTGTGTAACCCGAGGGTACAAATTCACTAACGATTTCCCTGAGTTTGTCCCGTACCTTAACCCCTGCGGCCTGTGCCACCCCACCGCTTTGTACTTTGATCCTAAGCAATGCCGCATCCGCAGGTTGATTATCAAACGTATAAGCATTGCGGCCACCGCTGCTGGCGGTTTGGATAATGGCTAGAGCATTGCCCGGTTCCCACGTGTCACGATTCACCACTTCTTGAATGATGGATTTCAGATCCGGCGTGACATAGGTGTTGTTGCGAGTCCAATCGCCCGGCGACCAGCTCACGGAAGCCGAGGTGGTGGTACGTGAGGAAATATTGGAATTACTGTTGACAAAACCGTTGGCATTGTCGTCGGCTTCCGCTTTGAATATTAATGTTGTTGACGCCGTAGCACTACTTTGCGCGGTAAATTCCAAAGTGGCCTCTAAAATAGTCGCACCTTGATTGATCAACACATTGGGGAAACGCAAGCCGTTGGTTTGGCCGTCTTCCATATTAAACACATCGCCTGTCGTCGACACCCGGCTGTTACTGGTTTGCTCGGCATCGTTCCGCGAAGCATTAATTCGATACACTAAACTACGATTCATACAACCTTCGCTGTCGGTAAGATCGGTGTCATCGTAGGTCACCCGCAATACCGGCGCGAATTCCGGATTGCCGTCATAACTGTGTGCCACACGATTGACTAAGTCCAAACCGGAAATACGAAAACCCATGGCGTTATTGCCGCACCAGCCTGAGCGGTCGACAATTTCCTGCACCACGTCGCTGATGTCTGGTGTTTGTACCACGTCGCCATCAGTCCACGCCGACGGCTGCCAATTCACCGTTGCTGTGGTGCCCGTTCTGCCTGTGATATTGGTAGCGGATTCGCTAAACGCTTCGGTATTGTCATCGTCAAACCCTTGAACGGTGAGCCCGGTATCGTAAGTGCCGCTACTGCTTTGCGCGGCGGTGAACTCCAGTACAGCGCTGGTAATTGTCGCTCCCTGCGGGACACCGATATCGCGAAAACGCAAACCAATGGTTTGTTTGCCGGGTGTGCCGACCGTGTAAGCGACATCCAATTTCGCGGCACGAGCGCTATTGGAGCGGTAAGTATAGGCTTCACGCTCACCGCTACCGCTATCATCGAAAGTTTGTAAAATCACTAAATCGTCTTCCAGCCAACCGCTTTGATCAACGATTTGTTGTACCACCGAGGATATATCCGTACTGGCGTATTCTGTATTTCTTGTCCAAGCCTCCGGGGTCCATAACACCGAATCGGTGGTCTGTGTCCGATTGGAGATATTACTATCGATGTTCCGAAATCGGGAGGCGTCATTGCTGAGCTCACCGAAAATACGCATGGCCACCGCAGAGTCAGAGTCGGCTTTGGCGGTAAAACTCAAGCTTGCAGAATTTATGTTGGCACCTTTAGGTATACCCGTGTTGCGAAAACGAAAGCCGTTGATTTGGCTATTATTGATATTTATGGTTTGCCCGTTAACCAGAATGTTATTGTTAGTTAAATCCTCTTCGGCATCGTCGCCATCGGCTTCTATCCGGCCGGAATAAGTACCCGATTCCCCGCCCACATAAACCACTTCCAAACGGCGGCTGCTGATATCCACCGAGTCGATTAGTTCTTCGGCGTCATCTTCGCTATAGGATACACGTGAAGTAACCGTCGTATCCGGTGTAGTAGGTGTTACGGTGTTAATGTCAGCATCAATATACGCTGTTGGATAGAGAACAGGACCGCCGGGATCGTTAAAACGCATTAATCCCACGTTTAGATCTGTAGCATTTTGCAGTATGATGTCTAGCGCATCTTGCATGTGTTGCATTCGGGTTCTGTTGGTGTCGCCCACCTCGGTACGCATAGAACCTGAAGTATCGAGTATAAATAACACATTGGGATAAGCACCGTTATTGGCACCGGGTGTGGTTGTACCGAAAAATATTTCGGTATCGTCCGCTACCGCTGGAAAGCCTGCTGCCAACGAATAAACTAAACCGAACAGGATCGCATTTAGTTTGAATGTTCTATACCTCATAACCAATACACCTTTATTCAAATCCTAATTGTTAATTTACGTCTTTGAAGATGACGCGCACGCCCTGGGAGTTGGCAGCAACGATGTTGCCCTGAACAGAACCCGTGCCCTGTAATTCAAAGTGGTAAGCGACCCAGCCGGTTTCGACACTCATGCCGTAGCCTTCAGCATCGCCTTCGCCAATGTATGAAATCGATGCCTGGCTGGTGACCGGTTGACTGTCGAGATCGTAGGCGCTGTCCAGGCGAATGTTTTTTACCGTCGGCTCAGTGTCGCCGATCATAGAACCCAGCAGCTTTTTATTTTCAATGTTTACCTCTGCAAATGCTTCGGTGGCACTTTCCGCCGCTTGCATGGCAATACTGATGTCTTTGGCATTGCCCGCCATTCGCAATTCCAAATTGGCGCTGCCGGTGGCGGAAAGACCCAATACTGTCATAATCAATAAAAAAACCAGGCTTACGATTAGTACCCCACCTCGTTGTTTTGTTGTGCTAAATGAGTGTTGCATAGTGTTTATCTCCGGTTACGTAAGCTAATGGTCGTGTTAAAGGCTCGGCGAATGCGTTGATCAACGGCGTGTGTTACTGTTGTGCCACCACCTGCCGGCCCAACTGCGGTGCCCACCAAGGAGTAGGTTTGGTTATCGTCTTGTCCTGCAGTTGCCTGGGTGGCGGCGACCAGTAACCCTATACGTACGCTAACCACTTTGGTCATGTCCAAACTGCCATCATCGGCGTCTACGAAGCGAACCTTGGTATCGTTACTGACTCGTTCACCATATTGCACTTGCAATTGCTCGACACCTTCCACCAACTCCACACCATTGCGAAATAATGCAAATATCGCTTCACCCCGGGTATTTTTCCGTCCGGTATCGGCAACGGTATATTCGGCGGTGGAAAATCCCATCACTTTGGTATTGATGGGCTGGTATGCTTTGTTTTCAAAGACCGCCAGATCGTTTTCGGTGGCATCAAAACTAATGGTGGTATTGCCGGTAGTTTCATCAATGGTCACATTGGTAACTCGAACCACATGCGCTGTTGCACAATCGGCGATCACCACGATATTGTCGGTTGCAATATTTTGCCGATTGACGTCAATCACCATGCTCCCGTTGACCGGATCGGTATCCTGAACCAGACTGGCGCTGACCGCGGTTGCCGAGCGCAACGTCAAACTGTCGGAAGCGGCACTGCCTTCGGTGCCTTCAATACCCGACTCCATAAACGATACAAGGGGAGGGTTGTTGATTACCGCCACACCGGGAAAGATTCTAGGATCATTGGGATCCAGACAGCCTTGATAGCTGGCAATGCGGGCATCGCGGGTGATATTGTCCAGTGCGAAACGGGCGCTTTCTTGCAATGATGCCAACGCTTCATTAGTGCGATAAGTTTGCTTGCTGCTTAGAAACAGCTGGATCACGCCGCCCATGAGCACCAGACTCAAAGTGAGCGCCACCATGATTTCGATGAGTGTTAGACCTTGTTGAGCTCGAATTTGACTGACCATCATTCGGTTTCCCATAAATAGACGTTTAAACACAGACGTCCTGGTTTCTGACGCATCCGTACAATTGAACGTTCATCACAAGTGTTTTGTTGGGATTTTGTGCGTCCATGGGATCATCCCAGTTGACGGTGACGACAAACACATCGTCGGTAGTATCAGCGGCGGTACCCATATTGTTTAAGGTGACCGTGGCGGTGGCTGAGGGTAATACAGCCAAGCTGGTTTGAACCCATTCGCGAACGTCATAGTCGGCTAATTGTGCCGCTGTGCATCCACTGGCAGAAGTAATGCAGTTTGGATCGGCGGGTAATGCTGCTTCACTGTCGACATCGTCATATACACCATCGGCGACACCTTCCGGGTTGGAGCGCATGCGGTCGATAATGTCATTGGCAGCAACAGTCGCTTGCGAGTGCAGATAGGCGCTTTGATTGCTATGCAAACTGGTGGATTGCAAGCCTGCGACCCCTAAAAGTCCCAGTGACAAAATCAGCAAAGAAACCAGTACTTCGATCATCGAAATGCCTTGTTGGTGTTTCATAGAGCTACTACCTGCTAGTTACATAAATACAGACTGTGGTCCAACCATTGATAATGCCTTCAGTACTTAGTGCACTAATGACTTACCTGGATGTCGGTAACATTGGATGAATTAACCATTAGATTTATATGGGTAATATAAACAATGCCAAGTAAGTTTTTCATATTCTTCCCACCTACTTCCGATTTAAGTTGAGAATTTCTCAAAACTCGATAAAGATTGTACCTCTAGTCTTATATCCAGATATAGAGGGCTGTCACACCACTCGTCGGATAATTGTCACCTTTGATCCTGTCCGCTCTTCGTGAAATCGATCACACAATGATCAGCTAAAAATGAGAGGTTGGTCACAAAGAGATCAATTTGAATAGAAAACACTCAGATTTGGTGAATATTCCTCGCCGGACGACGAACGTGCGATCTCCG
>JASFLF010000045.1:0-10851 GCA_050118235.1 Gammaproteobacteria bacterium
CCGCGGGCGAGTGGGTTGTGTATGGAGCCGGGGATGGCAAACACTTCGCGGCTTTGTTCCATGGCCATTCTTGCCGTTATCAAGGAGCCGCTTTGGCGGGCGGCCTCCACCACCAAGGTGCCAATGCTCAAGCCGCTGATAATGCGGTTGCGACGCGGGAAATTAGCCGCCAGCGGCGGGGTCCCCGGCACGAATTCGGAAATTAACACACCGTGATCGGCGATTTGGTGGGCGAGTTCTCGATTACGCGCCGGATAAACCCGGTCCAAGCCGGTGCCCGCTACGGCGATCGTCAGTTTACGCGCAGCCAAAGCGCCTTGATGGGCAGCGGTATCGATTCCCAAGGCCAAACCACTGGTTATGACAAAACCGGCCTCGCTTAAATGTTTGGCGAACGCCAGTGCAGTGTCCATGCCCGTATGGCTAGGATTGCGACTGCCGACAATGGCCATCTGAGGATGGTTTAATAGCGATGGCTCACCGCGATAAAACAATAGCGGCGGCGGGTCATGAATTTCCCGCAACAATGTCGGGTAATGCGGATCATGTAGGGTTAGAACGCCATTGCCATCTTGGGACAACCAGCGCAAGTCTTCTTCCACCGCGTCCCAATTTGGGTTTCGTAAATAATTGAGAGTCACTTCTCGGCTAACGTCGCGCAGGAAATTCCCGTGTGCCGCGGCAAAGACTTCTTCGGGAGAGACAAATTGCTCTAAAAGAGACGAAAATGTTGAACATCCGACGCCTGGGGCACGCAGCAACGCCAACCAATATTTCAAGCCGCTGGTGGGCTCGGGCTTCTGCGCGGCGCCATTCAAATTATTGTTTTTTGTATCCAGCGCGCTTGATGGCATGCTCATAGTTCCTCCCGGAGGATTGTCCAATAACCGGAGGGGCTGTATTTAGGCGGCACCCGCAATGCAAATGTCCTTCGCAACTTTCATGGTCACGCAAGTTCGCAAGATTCCATTGCAATGTTGGTAACGTCGTTATTCCTTTGGCTCTTATACTCTTACTGAAAGATGTGATACGCCGTTGCTTTGCGGCGTATCCGTAAGGCGAATAATATCAGGTATGGCAATAAATTGCTTGGAGATGTGAATATTTACGACTCCAACTGATCGCTATTATTGTTTGAATTCGCGCGTTGTTATCGTTTGTTATTTTTGTTTGTAAGCATTCGTCCTACGACGGATTGCGCACAAAATCATATATGCGCATGTCTCGTTCGGCTTCCATCACCAGGGCATAACTCACCCGGTCGAACGTTCGAATGACCATTACAATACCGGCGCGGGTATCCGGGAGTACTACTGTGCCGGAACTCGTTAAATCGCGCACGTCGCGCACGGTTTTGCCGGTTTGATAGACGGCCAGCACATGCCCGGTTTCCACGCCATCTTGTTCGCCGCGGTTAATGACCACTGTTTGATATTGACCAATGACGGAAACACCGTCTATTACGGAAATGATTTGCCCTTGGATAGCGGATTCTGGGGCATGGGGGATAAAGGTTTCATCAAGGCCGTAGTCGCGCTTGGGAATGAGGCGGTCGCCTAACAATACTTCGCGGTTTGCCTGGGTAATGCGTATGGTGGCCGGATCGCCGAAGGCGATGACTTTGGCGTCTGCCACATGTAGCGCTTCATAGCCCAATATATCGCCACGACGGGCGCCGGGATTGCGGTAGGGATCACCGATGCGCAATATGGTGAACTCGGTGTCACCACCGGAGACGATGCCACGGGCGTAAACAATATCGCCTTCGCCGGCAATGATGCGGTTTTCCGTGCCGGCGATCACATAAGCGGCGTTATTGATTTCCCGCTTGGTGACAATGCGCGGTTTGCCTAAAAATTGACTAATCGCGTCCAACGGAATGGTGGAAATGGGTTTGTCCACACGGGTTGTGCGTACTTTGGGAGAGAATTTCACTGTCGCTTGGCCGCGCTCCACTTTGAGCATGGGTTTGCCCGATTCGTCATAGACCAAGGCCACCACGTCACCGGGATAAATAAGGTGGGGATTTTCGATTTGTGGATTGAAACTCCACACTTCCGGCCAACGCCACGGTGATTCCAGGAAGCGGGCGGAAATATCCCATAAAGTATCCCCTTTCACTACCACATAGCGATTGGGGTGATCGGGCCGTAAGGCGATTTCGTCCGCGAACACGGTTGCGGTCAATGAGGCGCTCAATAAAGCGCATAAGACAAGGCTGCAGATTTTATTTAACATATTTTGTATCTCGTATTCCCTATTTGATCCAAAGTGCTAGTTTAGTTCATTTTCCAGTTGCTTAGCTTTGTAAATTAACAGGATAGCGCAAATAGTTCAGCAAAATATTCCTATTTTTGTCACTTGTGATGCCAGAAGCAATATCTTTAAATTCATATCTCATGCCACTATGTTTACCACGTGGTTTACCAAGTGGTTTGCCACAGGCGCTAGCATAGTTTCTACCAAGGTAATGTCTTTGCTGAATGTTATGCGCATATTGGTTATAGCGATAGAATTAGTAGCGGTTAAATTTGGTAACTCTTTATTTTTTTATATAATGCCTAATTATTGTCGCACGGGTGAGGAATTTAATTTTTTTATGTGGGTCAGAGGCTTATGTGGATTGCAAGCGTCTGCATTAGTGTGATCCCCTTTCGGAGTTTTCCATTATGGCAATTTTGACAGTATTACATTATCCCGATCCACGGCTGCGCAAAGTGGCCGAGCCGGTAGAACTCGTGGATGACACTATTCGCCAATTAGTCGACGATATGTTCGAGACCATGTATCAAGCTCCGGGTATTGGTTTGGCCGCCACGCAAGTAGACCAGCATAAACGCATTATCACTATCGATATTTCCGAAGATAAAAGCCAACCCTTGTGTCTGATTAATCCCGAAATTATCGCTTCGGAGGGTGTGGAGAGAATGGAAGAGGGGTGTTTGTCCGTCCCGGGGATTTACGAGCCTGTGGAGCGCGCGGAACAAATTACTGTAAAAGCCTTGAACCGCGAAGGCCGGTCTTACGAAATGCAAACGGATGGTTTGTTGTCCGTGTGTATTCAGCATGAAATGGATCATTTGCAAGGCAAGCTGTTTGTGGACTATTTATCGGAATTAAAACGCAAGCGCATCCGCAAGAAACTGGAAAAATTGCGCCAAAAAACCCTGTAAGACGCATATCGCCGTCACTTTCACCATTGAACGTTTAGCGAAACACACCTCTTTTTTACGGTACACTACGCTTTTTTCAACTTCCACAATTAGTTGTCCTATATGGTGAATCTAAAACTGATATTTGCCGGTACGCCCGAATTTGCCGCCGAAGTGCTGGGCGGACTACTGGAATCGCCCCATGAAGTTTGCGCCGTATACACTCAACCCGACCGACCGGCGGGGCGCGGCCGTAAACTCAAGGCCAGCGCGGTTAAGGATCTGGCGCTGCAACACCAGTTGGTGGTGCATCAGCCCCAGACCCTGAAAGACGAGCAGGAACAGCAGTTGTTGCGGGACTATCACGCCGATCTCATGATCGTGGTGGCTTATGGGTTGTTATTACCTAAAGCGGTGCTCGAGGCGCCACGTCTGGGTTGTGTGAATGTGCACGCATCTCTGCTGCCCAGATGGCGGGGCGCGGCGCCTATCCAACGGGCCATTCAAAGCGGCGATAGCGAGACGGGAGTCACCATCATGCAAATGGACGAAGGGCTGGATACCGGCGCAATGCTGCACAAACGGCAAACGCCCATCACCGCGGAGGACACCGCGCAAACGCTGCACGACCGCCTGGCACAGCTTGGGCGCGAGGCCTTGTTGGAAACTTTGGAGCATATCGCCGACGGCACCGTGCAAGCCGATCCCCAAGACGATGCGCTGGCCACTTATGCGCGCAAAATCGACAAAGCCGAAGCCGCTATCGATTGGCATCAATCCGCGCGACAGATACACAACCACATTCGAGCGTTTAATCCCTGGCCTGTCGCCTGCTCGCAACTGGATGGTCAAGTGCTGCGCATATGGCAGGCCCAAGTGGTCGATGAGCATAGCCAGGGTAATCTTCCCGGCCAGGTTTTGGCGGAAAGTAAGCAAGGCATTGATGTGGCCACGGCACAAGGGGTAGTACGCTTGTTGACCGTACAAATGCCCGGGGGCAAACCAATGGCCGTGGCCGACTTTCTCAACGCTCACTCCATGGCAGGCAAAACACTAGCATCATGAATGCTGTCATGATTCTCTTCATGATTGCCATCATGATTGTGGTCATCACGGATCACGTCTCAATTCGGTCTCGTACATAATGAATCCCCGCGCTGTTGCCGCAAAAGTGATCCGGGATGTGGTAGGTTCCGGTGCGCCACTGAACGATGCTTTGCTACAGAACAGCGGTTCGCTGAGCAATCCCGCCGATCAACCATTGGTTCAGGAACTCAGTTACGGTGTGTTGCGCTGGTGGTTTCGCTTACAAGAAATGGCCGGAGCTTTGTTGCAAAAGCCTCTGAAGTCAAAAGACCTGGATGTGTTTTGTTTGTTGCTGGTGGGTTTATATCAGCTGCAATATACCCGTATTCCGCCGCACGCGGCGGTTTCGGAAACCGTGGCTGCGGTGCGCCAGCTAAACAAACGCTGGGCCGACAAATTGCTCAACGCCGTGTTGCGCCGCCTGTTACGGCAAACCATTGCTGAGCAAGCCTTCTCGGAACAGGCTGAATACGCCCATCCGGCGTGGTTGTTGGACAAACTGCGCTCGGCCTGGCCGAGTCAGTGGTTGGCCGTTTGCGAGGCCAACAATCAACGTCCGCCCATGAGCCTAAGAGTCAACCGGCAAAAGACCAGTCGCGAAGAGTATCTTGGCCAGTTACTGCAAAACGGCATGTTGGCCACCTTGGCTGAATCGGCACCGCTAGGCATTGTCCTCGATCAAGCGGTCAATGTGGAAAGGTTGCCCGGATTTGCCCAAGGCCTGGTGTCGGTGCAAGACGTCGCCGCCCAGTTGGCTGCTCCCTTGCTGCAAGTTGAATCCGGCCAACGGGTGTTGGACGTGTGCGCCGCGCCGGGGGGTAAGACGGCGCACATTCTGGAAACCGCGCCGCAACTGGCCGAACTCTTGGCGCTGGATATCGATGCGCAACGCTTGCAGCGCGTCGGGGAGAATCTGGAGCGTTTGCAGTTGAGTGCCCGCGTGCTCTGCGGCGATGCCACCGACCCAGCCGCGTGGTGGGATGGTGCGGGATTCGACCGTATTTTATTGGATGCCCCGTGTAGCGCCACCGGCGTCATTCGCCGTCATCCGGATATTAAAGTTTTACGTCACGCCCGGGACGTAACCCGAGTTTGCGTGCTGCAACAACAAATTCTCGAAGCGATTTGGCCGTTATTAAAGCCCGGGGGGATGCTGTTATACGCCACTTGCTCGGTATTGCCCGAAGAGAATGAAGCGCAAATAGCATGGTTTGTTGAACGCAATCACAATGCGTGTTATCAAAGTATTGACGCTCCGTGGGGGCAGCAACGTCCATTTGGGCGGCAGATATTTCCCGGCGAGCACAACATGGACGGATTTTATTACGCCCGCATAACCAAACGTGATTAAGACCTTTATAAATAAAATTCAGTACAGTCTTCCTGGCTGGCGCCTGTTGTTGCCAGGCGGCGATACGTTGTCGCCGGGCAGATTGTCATTGGTCATAGTGACTCTGAGACAAACATTTTTGACAAGACTGACTGTGGGGACATTGATGCTGGGTACGTTATATGCCGCCACTCCGCTGTTGGCAGCCGAGCCGGGATTTACCATCACCCGTGCGGAAGCCAAACTCGTCAATCAGGTGTATCATTTATCCGTACATATCGAATACGAGTTTTCAAAAAAAGTTTTGGAAGCCATTCAAAGCGGTGTGCCTATGGTGATAGCTTTGGAAATCGAAGTGCGGCGGCCCCGGAATTATATGTGGGACGAGCAAATCGCCCAGCTCAAGCAGCGTTTTCAGTTGCAATACCATGCGCTGGCCGAGCAATATATCGTGGAAAACCTCAATAGCGGTGCACAGAACACCGCGCCCACATTGAATACCGCACTCTTCTATATTAGAAACATCGATGACCTGCCTTTGATAGACCAGCAGTTATTAAAGCCGGACGAAGAATACCAAGTGCGGCTGAAAGTAGGGTTGGAATTCGATTCATTGCCGGTACCGTTAAGACTCAGTGCCTATACGTCCAGAAGCTGGTGGTTGGGCAGCGGTTGGTTTGTATGGGATTTGTGATGGATGTTTTTGCGGGTTTGTTGTGGATGTTTTTTGTTGACGGCGTTGACTTAGGTTGCATGCTAGATGAAGAATAAAGTAGAGCGATTGCTGCGCCAGCTGTCCGAGAGCTTCGTGCCGGTGGCTATCATGGCCGCGTTCATGGTGATGTCCATGGCGCTGCTTAGCGCCGCCACAGAAAATTCATCACAGTTCGGCCGCATGCACCTGGTGTTGGTGGTAATCAATGTTTTGGGATTGATTGTATTAGTCGGCCTGATCGGTATTAACTTAACTAAATTGCTAAGTCAATACAAGCGCAACGTTACCGGTTCGAGATTGACGGCGCGCTTGGTGGTGATCTTCGTAATACTGTCGGTGGCTCCGGTATCGCTGGTATATTACTTTTCGCTGGGATTTTTGCAGCACGGTATCGATAGTTGGTTTGACGTGCGTATGGAACAAGCCATGGAGGATTCTCTTAAGCTGTCCCGCTCCGCATTGGACATGCAAAAAAGGGAGTTGTTGAAAAAGTCTCGCGCCTTAAGTGATGCGTTAACTGGCGTTCCCAATGATTTGGCGTTAATGAGCTTAAACGATTTGCGGGCGGAAAGCGGAGCCAACGAACTGACCTTGCTCACTCAAGGCGGTGAGATTATAGCTTCCAGTAGTGAAGACACAACGGCCATCATTCCACATCGGCCGGACGACTCCACATTGCTGCAAGTCAGGGAGAAAAAAAGTTTCGCGGATGTTTCACCTGTGGGTGAGTTGGGTCTGCATGTGCGGGTATCGGTGGGTGTGGATTCCACCGATGCTGAGATAGAACCCAGAGTCTTGTATGCCTTGTTTCCTATCCCTGAGCGCATGGGCGAACTGGCGGATAAAGTGGAGCTTGCTTACGCACAATACAAAAAACTGGTATTTTTGCGCGAGCCGTTAAAAAACAGTTTTGTATTGACGCTGTCATTGGTGTTGCTGGTCAGTATTTTAACGGCAGTATGGGCCGCGTTTTTTTCCGCGCAACGGCTGGTATCACCCATTCGCATATTGACCATGGGAACCAAAGCCGTGGCAGCCGGAAATTATGACAAGAAGTTTCCTCCCACTACCAATGATGAGTTGGGATCTCTGGTCAAATCATTTGCGGATATGACCCAGAGACTGGCCTCAGCCCGGGACCAGGCCGAGCGTAGCCAGCAACAAGTCGAACGCGAAAGAAGTTATTTAAGAGCCGTGCTGGGACGATTGTCCTCGGGGGTAATGACGTTGGACCACGAGCGCAAACTGCGGGTGGCAAACAATGCGGCTAACCAAATACTTGAAGTCAACTTAGAAAAGTCGTTGGGTAAGGGGTTGCTTGCTATAGCGCAATCAGCGTCCAATTTGGCTGAATTTGTCGATGTGCTTAATAAAAATTTTGTCAGCAAGGACAATGTGAGCAAGGACAAAGAGTGGCGCGAAGAGGTTATCGTCAAGAAAAAAGGCGGCAATAAAACCTTAATGTGTCAGGGTGCGGTATTGCCCGGAATCAAAGGCATGAAGCGCGGCTATGTGGTGGTGTTTGATGATGTTACCACTTTGGTCAAAGCGCAACGCGATGCGGCGTGGGGTGAGGTCGCCCGGCGCTTGGCCCATGAAATCAAGAATCCCTTGACGCCTATTCAGCTTTCCGCAGAGCGCTTGCGGCGCAAATATTTGGACAAGATGCCACCCGAAGACGCCGAATTGCTGGAACGCTCTACCCGTACTATTATCGAGCAAGTGCGATCCATGGAAGAAATGGTCAAGGCTTTTTCGGAATACGCCCGGGTACCGCCCATAGAGTTCCAGCCGCTGCAATTTGATGCTTTGGTCTCCGAAGTCCTGGATCTATACCAAGCCGAGGACATTGGTGCGCAAATAATTGCGGACTTTCAAGCTAAATTACCTTTGTTGGAGGCCGACCCGGGTCGCATGCGGCAACTGTTGCATAACTTGATTAAAAACGCGATCGAATCCACTCAAGAGGTGCCTGGGGCTAGAATCGTTATTACATTAGCCACCGTGGTTATAGGTGATTCCGAGTTACTGGAGCTTAGAGTAAAGGACAACGGCAAGGGCATACCGGAATCAATTTTAAATAGCTTATACGAACCCCAAACCACCACCAAATCCAAAGGCGGTGGGTTGGGGTTGGCGGTGGTCAAACGAATCGTGGAAGAGCATTCCGGGACCACCTTCGCCGAGAACAATATTGAGGGCGGCGCCAGTGTTGTGGTGCGTTTGCCCTTAACGCAAGCGGACAGCACACAGCATCCGGAATTGCTGGTACAAGCGACGCAATAGAGTCAATCGATCGATGAACTTTAATGATATAAAAGAGAGTAAACCTTGAAACCGTATATTTTGGTGGTTGACGACGAACCGGAAATTCGCCGGCTGATTCGTGAAATCCTCGAGGAAGAAGGTTATGCAGTGGCCGTGGCGAAAGACGGCCAAGCGGCTAGGGAATCCATTCAATCTCGAACGCCTAGTCTGGTGCTTTTGGATATTTGGATGCCCGATGTGGATGGTATAACCTTGCTCAAGGAGTTTATCGATGTATATCAATTGCGATGCCCTGTCATCATGATGTCCGGGCACGGCACAGTGGAAGCGGCCGTGGAAGCCACCCGCCTGGGCGCGCACGATTTTATCGAAAAGCCGCTGTCATTGTCCAAATTGCTACTCACCATAGATAACGCACTTAAGACCGCGCATACAGCGATACCCATAACGCCGCCACTCAGTCCCATCGAACCGGTGGAGATTATCGGTAAAAGCGCGGTCACACAGCAATTGATTAAGCAGTTGACCGGCTGCGCGGAGCATAGTGTAAATGTCTTGTTACGCGGCGAACCCGGTGCGGGCAAAGCCCATTGCGCCAAGTTTATTCATACTCACAGTCAAAGGCGCAACGCGCCGTTTGTAGAATTGCGAACGGCAACGTTGCCCGACGCGCATCTTCACAGTCTGGAGCTTTTTTTAGGTAAGGAAAGTGCGGAAGGCGTACAAAGCGGGTTGATCGAACAAGCCGCTGAAGGCACCTTGTACATCGAGGATGTGGCAGAATTAAGCGCCGATATGCAAACCGCGCTATACGGTGTTTTAACCTCACCATTGATTTACCGTGTACAAGGGGAAACCGGCATTCGGGTGACGGCTCGTTTTATCGCCGCCAGTCGTTATGATTTGCAGCAAGAAGTCAGGGCCGGACGGTTTCGAGAAGATTTGTACCATGTGTTGAATCAATATCCCGTTTCTATTTTGCCTTTGCGCGAACACAGTGAGGACGTGACGGAGTTGATACAACATTATGTACGGTTGTTTTCCGATCAAGAGGGGCTGCCCTACCGCAGTTTCACCTTGGCGGCTCAGAATCGCTTGCGTAACTATCACTGGCCGGGCAATGTTTTGGAGTTGGAGAGTTTGATCCACCGCTTGTTAATTCAAGTGGAGCAGCCTAGTATTGATGTGGAACAAATCGAAAACGTGTTGAGCGATCATGAGAAAGTATCCCAATTTGACGCTTTTCACCATATAATGCCGGAATTCGAAATGCCGTTGCGCCAAGCCCGGGAGCAATTTGAAAAAGCGTATTTACAATACCACTTGACGCAAACCGATGGCAGTGTCGGTAAAGTCGCGAAGCTGGCAGGTATGGAGCGAACGCATTTGTATCGCAAATTGCGCTCACTGGGCATAGACACCAAACACCTGACACAATCGGCCAAAGATACCTGATGCAATCCGGTGAATGTAAATCTCTAGACTAAAACAGCTGAAGTGATTTATATCAGCTGCCGGTGAAATAATGCGTTTATAGTTCTTTGCATTGAACGCATACCATTTTTTAATGAACAGCTTTCGGATTCGGTATTGGGCCATGGTTTTATGGAACAGTTTTAAGGCATAGTTTTAAGGCACAGTTTTAAGGCACATTTTTAAAACACAATGAAAATAATAATCTTAGGCGCAGGCCAGGTCGGTTCTTCCGTGGCCGAGGTGTTGGCTAAGGAAGCCAATGACATTACCATGGTCGACCTTGACGTCAACAAACTCCAGGAACTTCAGGACCGCCTCGATATTCGCACCATTGTCGGTCAGGCGGGCCACCCAGAAGTATTGGGCCGGGCGGGTGCGGAGGATGCGGATATGGTGATTGCCGTCACGGACCGGGACGAGACCAACATGGTGGCCTGTCAGGTCTCCTACACCTTGTTTCATACTCCTACCAAAATAGCGCGCGTACGCAGCGTAGAATATTTATCCCATCCGCAATTGTTTACCCAGGAAGCGCTGCCCATCGATGTATTAATCAGTCCCGAGCAACTGGTGACCGATTATGTGCAACGGTTAATCGAATATCCGGGCGCGCTGCAAGTACTGGATTTTGCTGATGGCAAAGTGCAGTTGGTGGCGGTGCGCGCTTATTACGGCGGGCCGTTGGTGGGACACGAGTTAAAAACCCTGCGCGAACACATGCCCGGCATCGATACTCGCGTTGCCGCCATATTTCGCCGCGGTAATCCCATCATTCCGGAAGGCAACACCATTATCGAAGCTGACGACGAAGTGTTTTTTATCGC
>JASFLF010000046.1:0-10732 GCA_050118235.1 Gammaproteobacteria bacterium
TTTCGCTTAAAAACAACCACAACATTCGATAAATGTCATTGGGTTTGAGCCGAAGATACCGTTTAAAGTCAGCCGCAGCATTCTCGTATTTGCCCACTAGAAAATTCAACGTACCGCGGGTGACATAGGCGCGCAGATTGTTTGGCTGAGCTTGCAGCACAGTATTGAGATCCGCATAAGCCTCGTTGTATTTTTCCAATCGCGCATATCCAACCGCCCGATCGATATAAATGTTGGTCAGCTGAGGATTGAGCTTGATTGCAGAGGTGTAATCGGAAATCGCTTTATCGTAATGCCCCAGTTTGCCGTACTGAATCCCCCGCTCCCAGTACCGTTGCGCCAATGCCGCCCCCTGCAACCGTCCGGAGTTAATATACTTATCAAACGAGGCAACTGTTGCACCCACCGGCTGGGCGTCGCCCAGTATTCTCTGCGGTACTACCGCGTGCGCCAGCGGAGAAATTGCTATCACAAGTAATAACCCTTTAACGAGTTTTTTACCGGCCTGTGCTCCTTGACGAATTAATTTTTGATGGTGATTTACCGATGACATATTTGTGCTCAAAGTAAGACTTACGCTAAAGTATAACGCTCCACCACAAAGATCACCAATCGTTTGGCCGAATAGTCTATGACGGAACATACCACCCTGCCCCACGGAGAAAATCTACGTAACGCCATTCGTTGGTTGTCTCAGCAAAGCCTAAATCAACAGTGCACAGGCAATGAGCCGCACTCCCGGGAAACCATCGAAAAAGCCAGTTTGCTGTTTGATTTAACGCCTTTGGAGGAAGAGTTTTTGATACGCAAGTTTTCTAAAAAAGATTAACTTATTTATATCCAGCCAGCTCAACATAACCATAACCGGAAATCTGCTCCTTGTTGTGGTCGTTATGTTGTATTCCAGTGACTTTTACCGCACCTTCCCAATAACGCACGGTGAGATTGTTTTCCTGATCAGCCATTAATGGTTCCACGGTCAACTCCAGATTCTCCTTGGGAACTCGGATTTTCCAAGCGGATGGGTATCTGACATTGGAGTGCGGGCTTTGCCAATGGTCGGTTTCTTCCAGGTCGACGTCTTCCACATTCAATGATTGGGTTTCGCCGTTCTTGTACACGATAGTACCGTTGCTGTAACGGTCCATGGAACCATCTGTACGACGCATTTTATAAAACATGATGTCCCGGCCGTCGTCCAGCTGTAGCGCAAACCAATCCCATCCCACTTGTTGTTTTTCCAGTGTCGACGTTGACCATTCGCGATCGAACCAGCTAGTGCCTGTCACATTAAACGTTTGGTCCTTAATGCTGATTTTGCCTTTGCTATCCAGGCGGGTAATGGAGTAATAATAGGAGGCGTTTCCTTGTTTGCGCCCCTTTTGGCTCAAGCCTTCATAACCCTGATAAACCACTGGTTTCATAGGGTCCAATGTTAGCTCAATAGCCACTTCACCTTTTTGGGCTTTGACACTGAGAGGAAACGTGGTCTGCCCGTGGGAGATAATTTGCCAATTTTCCAGCCAGATTTTGATGGCCGTAGATTCCTCGCTATTTTGTTGTTTCGTCCCCACCTTTATCAACTCACTGCCCGCCATTCCCATTACGCCGCGGGAAAATTTTTCGTAGTCATAAAATCGCTGATTGGTGATATCGGTTACTGCAAGATGTCCCATATAAATATGATTGGTACGCCAATCGGATTGAACTTCGGAAGCCGGCTCTGATGCGCTGGAGACATAGTCCAATGTCTTAATTATTCTTTCGTCAGGCTTCAAACCGATACGAAACAACGTCAACTGGTAACCTAGGCGATCTCCCGCGGCGGTCGTCAAATTACCGGTAAAATACCACCATTCATGCTTGAACTCTGGATGCGCCAAATGATCTTGTGGAAATTCGAATACCCGTGAACGAAAGGCGCGGGCAAATCCTCCGGTGGAATCGGCTTGTAAGGTGTCTATGCCTGTTAAAGCGGTATTCGGCCGGTTGAAATCATAGTTCGATCTCTGATCGCATCCTGCGAGCTGCAATATGCTTATCAGCATAACAGACACTACTATCAATATTAGTGTTCGGAATGACCTCAGCTCCATGTTTTACTCTTGCAACTCTTATAACTCTAATTTAGTTAATAATCGGTTCATGTTTAATAGGGATGCGTTTGACTAAAAGGCTTCTATTCTTCTCTCAATGCATCCGCGGGTTTTATTTTCGACAATCTTGTGGCCGGATAGATCCCGGCCAACAGCGCGGCCAGAACAGCCAGCGCCAGTGACTGACCTAATACAAGCGGATCGATAGTAATATCCATAGACCAGCCGAATGAACGATGATTGATAACCAGTATGAGAATCGCCGCTATGATGATGCCGATCGGTGCCGCTAGTATCCCGGCCAGTGACCCTATAATGCCGGTCTCACCGCTGACTACCAGCCATAGCTGCCGCGGGGTCAGGCCTATTGCGCGCATTAGCGCCAGTTCCCGGCTGCGTTCGATTTGTATCGCCATCAAGGCGCTTAAAATGCCAACGAAGGCCACAACAATTGCCAGCAATCTCAACACCTGAGTTACGGCAAAGGTTCTATCGAATATTCTGATGGAGGCATCCCGAATGGCTTCGTTGGAGACGATATCCAAATCCTGCTCTTTTATTGGTTTATAGGGATTGTTTCTTTCCTCATCGACAATGTCACGCAATTTACCGATTAACTGGGGAATGTTTGTATCGTTTTTCGCATAAATTCCAATGGACGATATGCTGGTGTCGTTCCAATACTTCAAATACGTGTTTCGATGCATGGCGATAACGCCGGTCTCGGAGCCATAGTCGACGTAAACTCCCGCTATCTTGAACGCTTTGTCTCCCTTATCGGTTGGTAGAGTGACTGAGTCACCAACGTGCAAATTATGGCGAAAAGAGTACGGCTCGGAAATCAACACGGCTTGCTCATCGAAATATTGGTTGCGGGCCTGTTGTACATTGCCATGGATGAGCCTGAATCGAGTGAATGATTTACGCGGTATCTGTAAAACAAACAATTGATTCAGCTCGCCCGCGGAAAATATTTGCACTCTGCGCCCCATACTAATACTGTCCACTTCAGGCAGCGCCTTGAACCGGTCAATCCACGCAGGCGATAACCCACCCAATCCAGATTCGGAATTGATTCCAGCGGGTGTGATAAATATGTCAGCACTCAATGTGCTCTCCAGCCAAGTGACAACAGAACTTTTAAAACTGTCTATCATCACGGTCACTCCTATGGAGGTGGCAACTGCTATGGTCAGCGCCGTGACAGCCACACTGCTGCGGCTGAAGGAGGACGTTACCCCGCGAGCTGACATGTTGCCTAACTCTCCGAAAATCGCCCGCAACAACGGCGCGAGAAATTTTACCAATAACATGGTAAACAACGGCACCAAAAGCGCGCACCCCATGATCACCACAAATAAACCGCCAAAACTGACAAATAAACTCTTGGTGGGTAAAACTAGAATGATCACGCCTATCGCCAGCAATCCATAACCCACCCACGATAGCCGTGTAACCCCCGTCTGATAATTAGACTCCAATACCGACCGGCTGTAGGACGAACGAGGCGTGGAGTTAGTGGCTTCCTTGGCGGGTATGTACACTGCAGCGACTGTGGCAAATACACCCAGCAACACACCCTTAAGGATTGACCAGGCCGTGACGTTTAATTGATTGACGGATACCACAAAATACAAATCATTAATGGTACGAGTGACTAATTGCAATAGTGTGTCGCCCAGCAATACACCGACAAACAATCCCAGCACCGTGGAAATGACGCCGATAAAAAACGCCTCGACAAATATTAACTGGAAAATCTGTTTTTTGGTCGCCCCCAACGTTCGCAAATAACCCAGGATGTCCCGGCGTTGAATCACCGCAAATGTCATGGTGTTGTAAATTAGGAAAACACCGACCACCAATGCCAACAGGCTTAATGCTGTAAGATTGGTTTGGAAGGCGTGGGTCATTTTTGCCATGGCGTCACTTCTGGAATTGGAAGCTACCAGGGCAAGATTTTGCGGCAAGATACTTTTTATTCTTTGAAGCATTTCATCGCCCGTCTTCGTATCGGCGATTGCCACATCGATGTGACTTAACCGGCCCTGCATTCCAAAAATTTCTTGTGCCGTGGCAATATCAACAATGATGAAATTTTCCAAAGCTTGTTGTGTTGGTGAGTCGGTGTCTTTGATCATTCCGATCAAGGTAAAGGGATAGCTGGTACCGCGAACCAGTAGCTGAAAATCACTTTCAATGCTCAAACCAAACAGTTTGGCCGTTGATTGCAGCATTACGGCGGTGTTTGGGGTGGTAATAAAACGGGCATAGTCCAAATTCTGGGTCAAATTTTCCATATGATTGCGAAATCCCGTTTCGGCCAACAAATCTATGCCGAGTATTTGGACCGTTTTTTGTTTGTTGCCAATTAAATTTGTGAGTTCCCCGTATCCCTCCACCACCGGCGCGATATTTTCCAAACCTTCCGTCATACGCAGTTGGGTATAAATCTCGTCTGGCACACCGTCCGGGCCGCCGATGATTTCATGGGTAGCATTACCCGAGACAGCTTCGGCCGATAGTTCAAAAGCCTTGTTCGCGCTGCTATTGGCCAGATCGATAGACACCACCACCGCGACGCCTAGGGCGATGCCCACAATGGACAACAGAATTTGCCATGGGTGACGAGTGTAGTGACGCAATGTCACTTTCCAAAGAATCACTATAGATATCCCTTTTGATTCACGTTCACTTCTCGTAAGTTCACGTTACCTCACAACGTATTGACTGAAGAATTGAGGGCGGGATTGGGCGAGGGTTTCACGGTGGATATCTGGCCATCGCGGATTTTAAAGACACGGTCAGCCGCTTGAGCCAGTTCCTGATTATGGGTCACCAGCACCAAGGTTTTCCCTTCCTTCCGCACCAAGGTAGTGAGAAGTTTCATGACCTTACGACTGGTGTCGGTATCCAAATTTCCAGTCGGTTCATCCGCCAATAACAGAGCCGGCTGATGAATCATGGCCCGCAAAATGGCTACCCGTTGTTGCTCGCCACCGGATAGGCGATCGGGAAAACTATTGGCGCGTTCCGCCAGCCCCACGGCTGTCAATAATTTACTCACGTGCTGGTGATGGGCTTTTTTAAGCTTACCAGTCAACTCCAGCGGCAACAACACATTCTCCTGGACAGTCAAAGTCGGAACCAGGTTAAACAGTTGGAAAATAAACCCGACATTGTCGCGACGAAACAATGTTCGATCGTGCTCGTTAAGCGCCGTAATATCTACATCATTGATAATGACGCGCCCTGAACTGGGAGAATCGATGCCGCTTAATATGTTTAACAATGTGGATTTGCCGGAGCCGCTGCGACCCAATAGCACAACAAATTCACCGGAATAGATTTCCAGATTAAGATGATTGAACACCACTCGTTGATGTTCACCTTCTTGGTAAAATTTGCCCAGATTTTCTAATCGAATCAATACAGGTGCTGTCATAGGGAATTATCAGTTTTTTCTTATATTTTCTTATATCTTATATATTTAATATACAGATCTTGAGAGAAGCTGCATATTATACTATGAAATTCAATCATGAGATTTTCTCATAACCACGTTTACTAAGACCACAAATTCACATGGATTCCGAGGGAAATCGCTTCACGCATAAGCGGATTCTTACAAGATTTGCTCCAAATTACTTAAGAAAATCCGAAAACTGTCTAATTCTAGCTCAAGTCGCACAATCCGAGTGTGATCCTACCACGGACCCGCAGCGGCGGCGTGTGCAATCCGTCAATTTAAATATTTTCATTCCCATCCCTTTGTATAATAATGCCCTGCTTTTCCAGCGGTGATGTCAAATCGCCGTTTTGATAAATAATTTGTGAAGATCAGCCAATGAAACCTATTAATCAGCTAATAGCCGAAGAACTACAAGTCAATGAGAACCAAATCAACGCCACAGTGGCGTTAATGGACGATGGCGCTACTGTACCGTTTATCGCCCGCTACCGCAAAGAAGCCACCGGCGGTTTGGACGACACCCAATTGCGCCGCTTGGAAGAACGGCTTAATTATTTACGCGAATTGGACGAGCGCCGGCAAACGGTTTTAAAAACCATTGAAGAACAAGGCAAGTTAACTCCCGAACTGGAAAAAACCATACAATCGGTCATCAATAAAACCGAACTGGAAGATCTGTATCGGCCGTATATGCCGAAACGGCGTACCAAAGCACAAATTGCCCGAGAAGCGGGTTTGGAGCCCCTGGCGCTGAGCTTGCTGCAAAATCCCTCTTTAGACCCACAACTCGAAGCACAACAATATCTGAATGCAGAAAAAGACATTAAAGACGTGGATTCCGCTTTGGAGGGGGCGAAACAAATCGTTATGGAAATCATGGCCGAAGACGCCCAATTGCTCGGCCAACTACGCCAATACGCCTGGGATCATGGCACGTTACTGGCCAATGTGAGCAAAGGCAAAGAAAATGAAGGTGCGAAATTCGCCGATTATTTTGCATTTTCTGAAAGTATAAAATCCATCCCTTCACATCGAGCCCTGGCGATGTTCCGCGGCCAAAAAGAAGGCATATTGCAACTGCGGTTATCCGTGGATCCGGTGGACGAAAACGGCCAACTCATTACCGAACGCAGCATTGCTGAAGGCATGATCGCCAAACACTTTAACATCGCCAATGAAGGCCGGGCAGCGGATCACTGGCTGCTGGAAACAGTGCGCTGGGCCTGGCGTATAAAATTATCCACTCATTTGGATCTGGAACTAAAACGGCAACTGAGAGAGAGCGCAGAAACCGAGGCGATTCACGTATTCGCCCGCAATCTTGAAAATCTGTTACTTGCCGCGCCCGCGGGCCATAAAGCCACTATCGGCCTGGATCCGGGGATCCGCACCGGTGTCAAAGTCGCTGTAGTGGACAATACCGGCAAGCTTTTAGACACTGCCACCATTTACCCCCACCAGCCTAAAAACCGCTGGCAGGAATCCATCGAGACCGTCGCCAAACTGGCCCAAAAACATCAAGCCCGGCTCATTGCCATCGGCAACGGAACAGCCTCGCGGGAAACCGATAAGTTGGCGGGCGACATCATCAAACAACACCCGGATCTGAAACTCAGCAAAATCATGGTGTCAGAAGCCGGTGCATCAGTGTATTCGGCCTCCGAACTGGCGGCCGAAGAATTTCCCGATCTGGATGTGTCGTTACGCGGCGCTGTGTCCATAGCCCGCCGGTTGCAAGACCCTCTGGCGGAACTGGTCAAAATCGATCCCAAATCCATTGGTGTCGGCCAATATCAACACGATGTCAATCAAGTGAAATTGAGCAAATCCCTGGACAATGTGGTGGAAGACTGCGTCAACGCGGTCGGTGTGGATTTAAACATGGCTTCTATGGCGTTACTCAAACGGGTGTCCGGTTTAAACGGCACACTGGCGCAAAACATCGTACATTATCGCGATAATCATGGCGCGTTCAAAACCCGCGACGACTTACTGCAAGTGCCCAGGCTGGGCCCGAAAGCCTATGAACAATCCGCGGGTTTTCTGCGCATTGTCAACGGAGCCAATCCGCTGGATGCTTCTGCGGTGCATCCGGAAGCCTATCCTGTTATACAACGTATTATCGACACCACCGGCCAGGACATCCGTTCACTGATCGGTAACACTGAGTTTCTGCGTAAATTATCGGCAAAAAGTTTCACCAACGAACAATTTGGCGAACCCACGGTGAAAGACATTATTAGCGAGTTGGAGAAACCGGGCCGGGATCCCCGCCCGGAATTCAAGACTGCGGAATTTAAAGAAGGCGTGGATGCCATTGGCGATTTACAGCCGGGTATGAGATTGCAAGGGGTGGTAACCAATGTGACCAACTTCGGCGCATTTGTGGATATCGGCGTTCATCAAGACGGTCTGGTGCACATTAGCGAGTTATCGGATAAATACGTGAGTAATCCCTTGGATGTGGTTAAAGCCGGGGACATCGTGCATATCACTGTTTTAGAAGTTGACTTGCAGCGCAAGCGCATTGCATTAAGTATGAAACAAAACTCAGAAGCGAAAGCGGCGAGTAAAAAACCCGCGAAATCCAATTCCAATAAGGACCAATCAAAACCGCGGTCCAAAACCCAACCGCAACAACAGCCTATGTCCGCCATGGCAGCGGCGTTGAGTCAGTTGCAGTTGAAAAAATAGACAAATAACCACGAAGAATGCGCAGGTGCGTCCCTATGGGGCGCGACTTGTTCTGGTTACACACTTGTTCTGGTTACAACACATTAGTTACCCAAATCGCGGCGCGCAGCTCCGCTCCTACCGAGAGGGCAAAGTCTTCGTGTGCTTCGTGCTCTTGGTGAATAAAAATCCCTAGTCGTATTTATAGTTTTCTATGGAAACCGTGTTGACGTTTTCCCCAACATGCACAAATACCGTAAATCCTTCCCGTGTATTGCGGAACATCGCCAAGGCTTTGCTATCGATGCGATGTTTCACATAGGTGTAGTTTAGTATTTCGAAATACAAACGGTAGTAACTGATGATTTCTTCAGGTGGGGCGTTTGACTCATAGCGCATTACATTCACGGGAATCGACGCATTGCCGAGGAAATTAAAATAATAAGTTTGCGAATTTTCCAACGGTTTAAACGCGGGCATGTCTTTGACGAATTTACTAATAAAATAGGCCTGAGCCAAACCGCCATCAACCAGTTGTAACGGTTTTGTAAACACCAACTGGGAGAAATAATTGATAAAAAGAAACAAGATCACCGTAAACGCTGACGCCACGCTGAAAACGATCATATTGCGCACCGTCATTAAACGGCGCAACCACCCTAATAACTTTACACCGAGACCAGTCAAGCGGTTTTGCCATTTGAATCTGGCAAGGTTCGCCTCTTCGACTTGTGTATTAGTGATTTCTACCGACATAAATATGTACAGCATTTAACATTATTCTTATTAACACAACACTTTTTTTCAGCCCGCAAGCCATCAGAGTAAGACCGTGGTTGTAAGGGCATGGTTGTAAGAGCATGTTTGTAAAACAATCGTAACACCGCTAAATCTTTCTTCTCAGCAATCGATATTGTGTACAGAGTCGCTTTTCGAAATTCTGGCGCTCTATGATGACACAAACTATTCATATATGGATATTATTGGACTTTTTCACTACTAATCTCTTTATATCAAAATGTTACCTCACTCTCCTAAGGTTTTTATTGAATTAACAGTTTTATCTTAACCGGAAAAACTTGATGCGAATAATTTGCACTACGTCACATTTTCCAACGCTGGGAATGCTGGTGAAAAATGGGGGTTGGACGAAATAACTAATGATGAATCAATCAAATAAGTATTTAATTTTTGCTTACTACCTGTTGAGCGTGGCCATAGTGAGTGTGTTCGCTTTTCGCAGCTACGCACATTTTGGCACTCAACCCGGGGTGGGATTTATTGTGGCGGTTGCGGCACCGTTCCTGATCGCGGCCCTGATACACCCTTATATTGATAAATTCATTGTCTTTCCAGCCCACTTGCTTGAGCAACCCAAACGGCAATTTGTGGTGGATTTCGGCATATACCTGTTGATCGCAACATTCTTATACTGTTTTGAACGATTTTTCTATTTTGAATCGTCCTGGGTGGCGTTTAAGTTGTTTGTATGGACTGCGGTGCTAGGTTACTTCGCTTCCATCGACAGCTCGTTAAACCGCGAACAACTGTGTTTTAAAGACGAAAAACAAAACTACCAACTGGAGGCTAACTCCACCCCCGTCGCCCACCGTCTGAATTTATTTTTGAGTGTAACTGTATTGATCGTTACTCTCACTATTGCCATTACCGCTTACAGTTACATGGGGGCGGAGTTGAACATGCAAGACACCGATGATATGACCATCAAACAGGCGTTCATCATCGACACTTTGTTCATCGTAGGTATCGTGGTAAGTTTCACGGTACGGATGATCTACTCCTTTTCCATGAATCTGCAGTATTTGTTCGACTCTCAAGTTGGTATATTGCGCAACGTACAGGAAGGTAATCTCGAGGAGTTGGTGCCGGTATTAAGCCGCGATGAATTCGGCATTATTGCTCACCAAACCAATGCAATGATCCGGGAGTTGCGCGAGAAACAAAAAGTGCAAAAAACCCTGGAACAAATCGTCAGTCCGGGCATTATGCACAAACTGCTCAACGGTGATGCACAAGATTTAAAACAAGGTCAGGAATACGAAATCGCCATATTATTCTGTGATTTGCGCAAGTTTACGACGTATGCGGAGAACACACCGCCCGAGCAAGTGATTTTTTTCCTCAACTCCTATTTCACCAAAATTTCCGATATCGTCACCGAACACGGCGGTATCATAAATAAGTTTATGGGCGATGCTATATTGGCTGTATTCGGCATTGACGGCGGTTCGCGTTATATCGAAGACGCCATCGACACCGCATGGGACATCTTAATGCATTCAGGTTCCATTAAATTGCGCGATGGTAGCCAATTTGAAATTGGCATCGGCGTGCACAAAGGCCGCGCCGCGGCGGGCACCATAGGCTCGGCGGACCGTTATGAATACACTTTCATAGGCGATGCGGTGAACACTGCCAGCCGTTTGGATGGACTCACCAAACGCCTGGGTTACAACCTTATCACCTCAGC
>JASFLF010000047.1:0-10724 GCA_050118235.1 Gammaproteobacteria bacterium
CATTGACACAAATACCGCCACCCGGTTAACCGATCGGTATCGCTTCCATTTTTTAACCAGCGAACCGTCTGAACCATTCCAAGGTGTGACCGAGACCTTGGCACATTTAAATGAAGCCGAATATTTAATGGCGGTTGCCACAGGAAAAGGTCGCAAGGGCCTGGATAAGGCCTTGAGCGCCACCGGCTATGGTGCACTTTTTCATGTCTCGCGATGTGCGGATGAAACCCGCTCCAAACCCCATCCACAAATGTTATACGAGATTTTAGACTTCGTCGGTGTGGAGGCGGAAAACGCGCTGATGATTGGTGATACTGAATACGACATCAACATGGCGAACAACGCCGGCTTGGATTCCATCGCAGTCACCTATGGCGTGCATGAGCGTGAGCGCTTGGCTCAATGCAATCCAACCACTTTGATCGACTCTTTCACTGAACTCGTCGGTTGGCTGGATCAATAAGCCAAATAACAACATGTTAGATAACAAAAAGGGACGTAACCATGAGTGATAACCCCAAAGATACAGAATCCGGAAAACAAAACATCGAGGCCGGGCAACAACCAGCCGATACCTCCAGCGAATCCCAGGAACCGTCTCCTGCCGGTCCGGGCAAGGCCGCCGAAGACATGTGGACGCAAGGGCCGGAAATTAAAGAATCTCGCAAGCCGGGCGGTTTAAAGTCAAAACTACTGGGTTCAAGTTCATCCAACGATAAAAATTCAACGGACACCGATTGGGAACGGGACATTCTCAATCGCCTGGCGTTTGCCTCGTTAAACGAACAACGCCGAGCTCGTCGCTGGGGCATACTTTTTAAAGTATTGACGTTTGTCTATATTGGCGCCGTGTTGTTTTATTTACCCACGGACTGGAAAGAGACCGCCATAACCGGCGGGCCACACACGGCGCTAATAGAAATCAAAGGGGTAATAGCCTCCGATAGCGAGGCCAGTGCCGACTTGATCGTGACCGGTTTAAGAGCCGCATTTAAAGATAAAAATACCAAAGGTGTAATTCTTAGAATCAATAGCCCAGGTGGCAGTCCCGTACAGGCAGGGTATGTATACGATGAAATCAAACGCCTGAGGAAGAAGTATGAAAACACTAAAGTGTATGCCGTCATTGTGGATGTATGCGCCTCCGGTGGCTATTATATTGCGGCGGCGGCCGACGAAATTTATGCCGACAAAGCCAGTTTAGTTGGGTCCATCGGCGTATTGATGAACGGTTTCGGCTTTGTGGGTACTATGGATAAATTGGGCGTGGAACGACGCTTAATCACCGCCGGTGAACACAAAGCCATGATGGATCCTTTTTCCCCGCTGAAAAAAGACGATAAACAACATATGCAAAACATGATAGATGACGTGCATCAACAGTTTATTAACGTCGTCAAACAGGGCCGGGGGGACCGTTTGAAAGACAATCCGGATCTTTTCTCAGGCCTGGTGTGGAACGGTGACAAAGGCGTGGAATTGGGTTTGGTAGATGCGTTGGGCAGCAGCAGCTATGTGGCTAGGGAAGTAATAGGAGCGGAAAAAATCGTTGACTATACACCACGCGCCAATTTTATTGACCGGTTTGCCAACCAATTAGGGGCTTCATTTGCCAAAATGATGATGCAAACCTTGGGTTCGCAGGAAATGGCGATGCGTTATTTGCCTTATTAATTACGTATTATTAATTACGTATTATTAATTGTAACGCCACTTCTATTTTTTCCATGGGAGTGTAGAAATGCGGGGAAAACCGGATGCCGCCGCCCCGCATGGCGCAAGCCACATGGTGATCCGTCAAGCATTTATACAAAGATTCCGCGGATTGCGTGTTATGCGTAAAGGTCACAATGCCTCCACCACGTGATGGTTCCGGGTCGCTAAGTAAATTTGTATATTGGCTTTCTCGCAAAAAGTCGATAATTTTGGCGGTACGCTGGGCAATCGCCGCCTCAACCTTGTCCATACCCACATCCAATAGCAATGAAACGCTGGCGCTTAGCGCGTGAATGCCCACCATATTCGGACTGCCACACTCGAAACGGCGACTATCACGGGCAATGCTCCATTCGGAGCGGTCGAATTCACCCATGTGTTCCACCATATGCCAGCCGTACTGGGTGAGTTTAAGTTTTTCCCGAGCTTCGGCACTGGAATAAAAAAATGCCAGGCCTTCAGGACCTAACATCCATTTGTGACCATCGGCCATGGCAAAATCCATATGGGTTTGTTGCACATCAAATTGGACCGCACCCACGCTTTGTATAGCATCGACACAAAATAGGATCCCGTTGTCACGACAGAATTTTCCCAACACATTCAAGTCCAGCCGCAACCCACTGGCGTATTGAATGGAACTGATGGACAGTACGCGGGTGTTACGGTCACATAAGCTAATCAGGGATTCTTCGGGGGACTGGTTGGGTGTCTTTAGGCTCGCTTTTTTCACTTCCACCCCTTGGGGTTGCAGCGATTCCCATACAATTCGGTTGGAAGGGAATTCTTCATCGCTTATAACCACGTTGTCTTTAGCCTGCCAGTTCAGCCCATAAGCCACCATGGATAATGCCTCGGAGGTATTTTTCACCAAGGCTATATCGTGGCTGGATGGCGCGTTGATGAGTTGTTGCAGTTGCTGACGCAATTGGGATTCAACTTCCAGCCAAGTAAGGTAATTCATCGAGCCGCAGGACATATTTTCTTCAGCAAATTGTTTTACGGCATCACAGGTTCGCTGTGGCCAGGGTGCGACAGCGGCATGGTTTAGGTAAATAAGGTCAGATTTCAGTGGAAATTCTTGTTGTAAGTTCATAATAGTTACGCTAATTTGTGCTATTGGTTCCAAATGGATTGGCAACGGAATCAGTTGGCTAATATATAACCAAAGCAATCAATAAGTTGCGGCATTCATGGCAAGATTTTAACGCAATTGTCGATAATTTATCTTTAAATATGCCCGATTTATTAACTAAAATACGTGAATCGGCGCCATGAACGTGTTTGTATCTAACAATGACGCGAACTCTGCTCAATCATTAACGGGATTATGTTATTGTCAATTCACAATTTAAAATCCGGCCTAAAAATTGTCGTAAGCCAAAATGACACGGGTATTTACAGGTGCGAGGCCGCTTACCGTGTGTGGGCGGTGTTCTTTTGCTTGTTGGTAGCTGTTCTTGTCAGCGGCCAGACAAAGGCAAACGCACTGGATGAGCAGCGACAGGTGTTTGACGAAGCCATCAATGCGCTGGTCACTGGTCAATATGAAACATTTAAAGAGCTCACCAGTCAAAACACCGATTACATTTTATATCCCTATTTGGAGTACTACGATCTTCGCGAACGACTGAACGACGCCTCCGAAGAGGAAATTGCCCGCTTTATCAATAAGTATTCCGATATGCCCATTAGTTGGCAAATACGTAACCGCTGGCTATTTGATCTGGCGGAAAACAAACGCTGGGAAACCTACCACAAATATTATACCGGTCAGAGCAATATAAAATTGCAGTGTTATTATTTATACGCGCAATTGCAGGTTGATCGCAGCCAGAACACATTAAAACACGTTCTGGACGAAGCGGAACAATTATGGCTTAGCGGCGACCGCAGGCCTCAAGAGTGTAAACCGGTGTTTGAAAAGCTGGTGGAACATGAACGAATCACGTCCAAAATGTTGTGGCAACGGATCGAGTTAGCCATGAACAAAGGCAATCTCGCACTGGCCGGCGAATTGGCGACACCGTTCAATCGCCGAGACCAGAATTTGGTAAAGCTGTGGCAAAGCGTTTATAAAAATCCTGAAAAAGGCTTGGCGATGCGTGAGATGAAACGCAACCATATCATCATACGTAAAATTGTCGAACAAGCCATACGTCAAATAGCCCGCAACGATGCGGACAAAGCTACTCAATTATGGGGCAAAGCGGTCAGGCGATACGGATTTACTGAAGAACAACGCCGGGAAATGCAGCGTTATATCGCATTGCAGGCAGCGTATGACGAACATCCCAATGCGTTGAACTGGTTAAAAGCAGTCCCCAATAAATATCAAGACGATGATGTACGCATCATGCAGGTTCGAATCGCGTTAAAAAACAAGGATTGGCAAGAACTGATTCGCGGAATCAATAATCTGCAATCCGAACAGAAAGAGCAGTTTCAATGGCGTTATTGGAAGGCGCGGGCATTGGAACAATTAGGCAAGGAAGCCATGGCGGCGGCGAATTATTCTGATATTTCCGCCAATACCAACTATTACGGATTTCTCGCGGCAGATCGCATTGGTAAACCCTATCGTTTTAATAGCGAACCCTTAGAACGGGACGACGAGACCTCGCAAGCGTTAAAACGTATACCAGCGGTGCAACGAACCCGGGAGTTGTATCTGCTAGGCCGGGTGTCGGAAGCACGCAGTGAATGGAATTCCGCCATTCGTAAGTTCGATGCCGAGCAATTGAAAGTTGCCGCGCTGTTGGTCTATGAATGGGAGTGGTATGACAATGCCATTATCACTGTAGCCAAAACCGGCCATCTTGCAGACCTGGAGTTAAGATTTCCTACGCCGTTCAAAGACTTGGTTTACCTGAACGCTCAGACTTATGGGCTGGACCCTTCCTGGATATACGGCGTCACCCGGCGTGAGAGCGCCTTCAATGTCTATGCCCGCTCCAGCGCCGGCGCTTTGGGGTTGATGCAATTAATGCCAAGCACAGCGCGTTATCAGTCGAAAAAACTCGGCTTGTCTCGCCCAAGTGTCACCGACATTTTATCGACCGAACAAAACTTATTACTGGGCAGTGCGTATCTTAATAATATGCTCGCAAAGTTTTCCGGCAACATGGTATTAGCTACGGCCGCGTACAATGCCGGTCCCAACAGAGTATTGCGATGGTTGCCCAAAAACGGTGATGTACCGGCGGATATATGGGTTGATACACTACCGTATAAAGAAACCCGCCAATACGTGCGCGCGGTAATGGCTTATGCCACAATCTTTGATTGGAAACTCAAACAACAAGTCACTCCTTTGCGCGAACGCATGCGCTCAATCACCAATCCCATGAGTCTTGCCGATTCGGTAACAAATATCTAGCCGTTGGCTAAAAATGAAATTCGAACTGACACCATTAGTTGTTTTTATGCGTGCCAGTCAAAGGGACGAAAGCCACACTTAATATGTCTTTGGTTTGCGTCTGACCATCAGCGGTTTTTTCCACCAATAATAATTCCTGGTGCATATAAGGCTGACCAACGGGAATCACCAGCTTGGCTCCAATTTTCAATTGTTCCACTAAGGGATCCGGTATAAAAGGCGCAGCAGCAGTAACAATAATACCGTCATAGGGCGCATGTTCTGGCCAACCATAATAACCATCGCCATATTTGGTTTCGATGTTGCTGATATTCAGCCGTTTCAATGTCAATTCGGCTTCCTGGGCGAGTTCGGGAACAATCTCAATGGAATAAACTTTTTGTACGATGTTGGCCAGGATGGCTGATTGATAGCCCGACCCCGTTCCCACTTCCAGGATGATATCGTCGGTTTCCGGCTCTAGCAGATCGGTCATTAAGGCAACGATATACGGCTGAGAAATGGTTTGCCCGTGGCCAATAGATAACGGACCGTTGTGGTAAGCCATATCGTGCAATCCCTCGGGAACGAACTTGTGCCGGGGTACTGATTGCATAGCGTCTAACACGGATTGACGGAATTGCTTGATCCCCGTTGCGCTACGGGTATAGGCAACTTCCATCTGAATATCGTCCATCATTCGTTTAACGTTTTTCTCGTTGGTTATCATAAGGCTCCACGCTAGAATAAAATTGTAAAATATGACAACTTTACAAAAAAGGTAGCGCAATAAAAACCAAGATACAATACTATTATGACCGCACCGACGACTATACCTCCGCCCGAGCCCACATTGTGGATTACCTGGCTGCGCCGTTTGGTGCCGGTGATATTTTTATTGGCGGTTACGACTGCGGCATGGCATGAATTAAAAACGGTCGACGGGCATGCTGTTCGCGCCGCCATTCACTCCGTCCCCGATTTTGGTTTGCTCGCCCTGCAACTATTTGCCATGGTTGCCATTCTTTCTATGACCTTGTACGACTGGATAGCCGCCCGCATGGTGGGCGTGCGTTTGTCCGCGGTATTTTTGATTCGTTGTGCGTGGGTGGCCAACACTTTTAATAATCTCATTGGGCTATCGGGGTTCGCCGGCTCCGGTATTCGGTATTTGCTGCTAACCCGTGAAGGTATCGAAAGCCGTACCAGTGCGGTGTACTCCGGTATTATTTTATTATCTATTCCGGTGGGGCTGGCGGTATTGACTTGGTTGTTGTTCCTCAGCGGCAGCGTAATAAACATCGAATTGCCACTGGCGCCGTGGATGATTTATATAGCCCTGGGTGGGTTTGCTTTATTTTTGCCTGCTTATTTGCTCATTTTACGCTCGGAAACCTTACGCCAACGTTTTGTTCCCGGCATTGCGAACCCAAGTTGGCCGCAGCTAATATCTTTGATAGGAATTTCCCTATTGGACTGGCTACTGGCAGTGGCGGTGGCATGGGCATGCGTATTTTTTACCGGCGCACAAGTGCCTATTAGTGATTTTGTTGTGGCGTTTATTTTAGCCGCGGTCCTGGGCATTTTAAGTTTAGTGCCCGGTGGATTAGGGGTGTTCGATGCGACTTTGCTGGCATTGCTTGGAAGTCACAGCCAAGCTACGGCAACCGAAGTGCTTGCCGGTCTGGTGGTTTATCGCGTGGTATATTATTTAGTTCCATGGTTAATTGGTGTGTATCTCAGCACAGGCATTATAACCGCTGCTGACCGCTGGCAAAGTTCCCGTTGGATGCGATATTGGCAGGATAGTGCGGGAGCCGCTTTGTTGCGCTTACCTTTGGGTATATTATCCGCCATCGGTGTGCGTGCTCTGGCTTATTTAACCTTTGGCGCTGGAGTAATTCTGCTAATATCGGCGGCGTATCCGGCGTTGACGGATCGATTAACAGTGCTTGACCGTTTTTTGCCATTGGCCGCGATTGAGGCTTCGCATTTGCTGTCGGTGGCAATAGGTGTGTTGTTAATTGCAGTGTCTCGAGGCATCGCCGATCAAGTTAACAGCGCTTACCAGATAACCATTACATTGCTAATTAGTGGCGCATTGTTCAGTCTAATGAAAGGCATTGACTATGAAGAAGCATTGATTCTGCTCGCGGTAGCCGGGGCGTTGCGATTGCAGAAGGAAAATTTTTATCGCCGGGCCGCTTCCTTTAAAAGTATGCGAACGATCTATTGGTTGCTGAGTATGATTGTTGCCTTGCTGGGTTTTATGGGCTTGGGAGCATGGGTTCACGGCGAAATCCCGTTTCAACTAGAACGTTTGTGGTTATTTGCTCCCACCTTGGACGCGCCACGCTTCGCCCGTTCGTTATTATTGGCTTCTTTGGTGATAGTTGTGTTCTTGGCGTGGTCGTTGTTTCGCAGCGCGCGGCCTATGCTACAACGCGCCACCGATGAGGAACTGGCTGAAGCGAAGGCGGTGCTGGACACTCATGGAGGCAGCAGTTTTGCACATTTGGTTTTTTTGGGGGATAAACATTTGTACTGGCCGCCGCAGCGCAGCGCATTCATTCAGTATGCGACCATACGCGACCGGCTGGTGGCGCTGGGTGACCCCTGCGGTGATGTTACCAGCTTTGATGAGGCAATACTGGGATTTCGGGAGTTCGCTGATTTACATGATTTGGTGCCTTTATTTTACGAAGTGGCGGACCAACATGCTTATCGCTATCACGATGCGGGATTTGGTCTATTTAAACTGGGAGAAATGGCTTACGTGGACCTGGAACAATTCTCTATGTCCGGTAAACGCGGGGAGTCATTGCGCCACAGTTTTAACCGAGCCAAACGCTTGGGCTTGAGTTTTGAAATTTGGCAGCCGCCTTTCGACCCTAACAGTTGGCAAGTATTGAAAATGATTTCCGAGGCTTGGCTGCAACATCTTGGCGCCGCGGAAAAAACTTTTTCGTTGGGTAACTATCAAGAATCCTATTTAGCATTGGCGCCCATTGCCGTCATCAAACACGCCGGCAGGCCTATAGCGTTTGCCAACTTAATGCCGGATTACGGCCACCATCAGGAGCTTAGTATTGATTTGATGCGTCATCTGTCCGATGCACCGCCGGGAACCATGGATTATTTGTTTGTCGAATTACTGCAATGGTCCAGATCGAAAAACTATCGCTTTTTTAATTTGGGTATGGCGCCACTGGCTGGAGTGGGGGAGGCTCGCTTTGCGCGACCGCAGGAACGCCTGGCGCGTTTGGCTTTCGAGTACGGCAACCGCTTTTACAATTACAAAGGCCTGCGGAGTTTTAAGGAGAAATTTCACCCCCAGTGGCGCAGTCATTACTTGGCATATCCCGTGTTCACCCCGCTGCCGGCGTTGCTATTGGATACTGCCGCGTTGGTGGCAGGAGGTTATAGGCGTATTTTCTTCAGGCTGGACTAAGCATCTTTCGGATAAAAACTTCAGGCTAATATTCGCCGTTTAATAAGAAGCCGAGTTTCACTTTCGTTACGATGCCCTTCGCGGAGTACCCCTGTCGTAATTCTAGCGGGTACCTATAAAAATCCTCTGAATAAATACACACACAGTAATATACCGAGAATCCCTATGAGAGCATTGGTAACCATGCCAAGCTGCAAATTATACCCGGTTGGTATTTCCACAGGTCGCAGCGTTTTCAGGATACGCTTGTGCTGCTGGATGGAATAAATCGCCAGAAATGTGGCCAGCAATATAAACGCGACGCCCACAAAAAAAGAAATATGCCGTTGAAAAACCTTGATTTCTTCCCGCCCCGATAATTGCAGAAATAAGCCAAATCGTTCAATGACAAAACCAAATGCCATTAAGGAAATCGCCGTGCGATTCCAGGCTAGTAGGGTTCGTTCAGCCGCAAAAAGAACCCGCGGATCATTCAAATCAGACATTCTAGCTCCCCATACCAATGACAAACATCAGTGATTTTACCTATGATAGGCGTCATTGGAAAACCGGTACGCTCCCTTTGCGGTGCTCGCGCGATGATACCAAATAGCTTAGCAAACTGGAGGCAGGCGACACACCCAACATGGTGGTTTATCCGGAATAATAATTGAGTAAAGAATCAAAACACAGCCATTTGATTTAATATTTACCCTGATTCAAAAGAAAATTGTGAAGCGCAAGTCACAACTTAAACATATCCTTTAGCGTTGTATGACCGCTGAGGTGATGGCGATAAGCCATGGCGATATGCGCGATCACATAGATCCACATGAGCGAGGCGATCGCGGCGTGTATTTCCATGACGCCACCGGCCAGCTCGCCTGGTTTTTCTCCCCCTTCCGGCAGCAGAAAAAATAACGTTAATCCAGTTAGCGCCATAGCGCCTGCCGTCAGTAGCCCCAATCCATGTACCAGGCCAACCAAGCCGCCGCTATGCGGGCCACCTCCCAATTGCTCCCCTTTCACGGCACGCTTCAGTTCATCGAAGACGCACCGGTGCCCAGTGGCGCCCCAGGGAAAAAGGTCGGCAAAACGATTGTCTGGTGATTTGATCAGCCATAACCAGTGCATCAACACGAACGTGGCAGCGACTATACCTACTGTTTCATGAATTTCGAAAAACGTTGCGCTAACAGTTGCAGCTTGCGCCGGAGAATCGGGATACTCCATCACTAAACTGACAAGCAATTGCGCGACGATAGTAATTGCCATGCCAAAATGTAAGAATTTTGTTATGCCAGTCCAGGAATGCATTTATTTCTCCTTTTTTAGAAATTTTTTATTCTGATGTTTTTTGACAAAAAGTTAGTCCTTTGTCGATTTCTTATTAACAAGCGAACGTTAGCACAAACAGTGATTAATATTGAAGCAGGGAATATACTACACTCTAAAACAAATGCACATGATCCATGTAGTGAAATACTATTGGCAATAGCTCTGTCGTAATGAGTGAGGATATTCGGGTAGATTCAATTAATTTGATGGGGGTCATGGCTTATCACTTATGTATGAATAAAAATTATACTTCTTTGAAACTTAAACGTACTGGAGGCCATAGTGAAAAACTATAGTAAAATTTTGTGCGCTACGGATTTTTCCACTCTAAGTAAGGCTGCAGCGGAACGGGCTACAGAACTAACACGCAATTATGATGCCCACCTATTGTTGCTGCATATTGTGGAATATTTTCCAGAAGATCGATCTAATTTTCAAATTGCGCCGGAAGATACCGACCCAGTCGCTTACAGGGAACAACAAGCACGTGCTGCGCTGAGTGAATTTGCAAACCAATTGGGATTAGGTGATGCTCAACAAGAAGTGCGATTCAGCGCCCATGCCGCTAAGCGCGAGATCGTACACTATGCCCAAGAGAACAATGTAGATCTGATTGTAATCGGTGCTCACGGACATCACGGAATAACCGCGCTGCTAGGTTCTTCGGCCAATGGTGTTGTGAACAATGCGCCATGTGATGTGTTACTGGTTCGATCAAAGCCATAATACAACCGCATATCTTCGGCACTTTAGAAAAATTCCGACGATACTCAACAGATCGAAAAGTTACGCGTTTTATACCCATTTTGTTGGCGAACAGCTTCCTGAAATGAATTTCAGCAAGTCTTTGAAGGTGGAGCAGCCGGGGGCGCGACTTCTATT
>JASFLF010000048.1:0-10694 GCA_050118235.1 Gammaproteobacteria bacterium
GGGAAACCCGATCTGGGCTTGTACTTGATGGGCTTCTTCCAAGCTGTGAGCCACCGCCGATCTTGGCAGATCAAGACCGATCTTTTGCATGGCATCGCGGAACCGTTCCCGATCCTCGGCCTTGTCGATGGCGTCCCGTGAGGCTCCAATCATTTCAACGTTAAACTTTTCCAATATACCTTCGCGGGCTAAATCCAGAGCGCAGTTCAACGCCGTCTGCCCCCCCATGGTGGGTAATAAAGCATCGGGGCGTTCTTTTTCAATGATCTTTGCCAACACCTCCCAGGTGATGGGTTCGATGTAGGTGGCATCCGCCATCTCCGGATCGGTCATGATGGTGGCAGGATTGGAATTCACCAGGGTGACGCGATAACCTTCCTCGCGCAGCGCCTTACACGCTTGCGCGCCGGAATAATCAAATTCACACGCTTGCCCGATGACAATAGGGCCTGCCCCAATGATTAAAATACTATTGATGTCTGTGCGTTTTGGCATATTAGTTTTCTATTTCTGTGGCTCTTCGTAATAACGAATTATGAAAATGGACACGATCCCATCACGCCTTGATTTTATTGATATCGGTTTTATGAGCATCAATAAGCTCAATAAAATGATCGAAAAGCGGTGATACATCGTGGGGACCCGGGCTGGCTTCGGGGTGGCCTTGAAAACTAAATGCCGGCCTATCGGTGCGGTGTATCCCTTGCAAAGAACCGTCAAATAAAGATCGGTGCGTGGCGATTAAATTTTCCGGCAAACTGTTTTCGTCAACCGCGAATCCGTGGTTTTGGCTGGTAATCATCACCACACCGGATTGTAAGTCTTGCACGGGATGATTGGCACCGTGATGGCCAAACTTCATTTTAACGGTTTTCGCGCCGCTGGCCAGGGCCAGCAACTGATGCCCCAGGCAAATGCCAAACACAGGCTTGCCCCCTTCCAACAATACCCCAATGGCTTTTATCGCGTAATCGCAAGGCTCCGGATCGCCGGGGCCGTTGGACAAAAATATCCCATCGGGGTCCAGTGCGAGAACCTCTTCCGCCGGCGTCTGAGCAGGTACTATGGTTAGCCGGCAACCCCGATCAGCCAACTTGCGCAAAATGTTATGCTTTACGCCGAAATCGTAAGCCACCACATGATAACGGCCGCTGCTTTGTAAGTCCGGGTAGACCTTATAACCGGTACTGATGTCCCACGTCCCATAATTCCAGCTATAAGGTTTGTCGGTGCTGACTTCTTTGGCCAAATCCATGCCTTTTAGACCGGGAAACGACTTCGCCGCATCGATAGCCGTATCCGCATTCAGATTATCACCCGCGATAATACAACCGTTTTGCGCGCCTTTCTCCCGCAACACCCGAGTGAGTCGCCGGGTATCGATATCCGCGATAGCGACCACGGAGTTTTGCTGTAAATAATCACCCAGCGACTGCCTGTTACGCCAGCTACTGGCCAACCGCGGCAAATCCCGGATAACCAATCCGCTGGCACATACTTTATCGGATTCCTGGTCCTCCGGATTTGTGCCTACGTTTCCAATATGCGGATAGGTTAAAGTAACGATTTGTTTACTATAGGATGGATCGGTGAGAATTTCTTGATAACCTGTCATGGAAGTATTAAACACCACCTCCCCGACAGTTTGCCCGTCGCTGCCTATGGATTCGCCGTAGAATAACGATCCGTCTTGCAAGGCTAATATGGCCGGTTTTCTCAATGGAATCTCCTCATTCATATACACAAAAGCGGAAGAGATATTCATACCTCTCCCGCTTAACAAATTACAATCCTAATTGTAGGAATCTTTTAAGCAATGGTTTTCTAGCGACGGTTTTTTAGCAATGGTATTTGAGTTTCGGATTTCAAGTAATGTTTTTGATCGACACGCGCATGCAATTGCTATTTTGCTGCACTGTTATACTGTGCTTTATTTTACTGTACTTTGGGCTCGGGAAAAACCCACAAATACACTGAGAAACCTTTGCTGTGTTACAAAATACGCATGCAATCCAATAACATCACCTCAAATCTGAAGTATATTCCCCCTCGCAGCGTACAATCTGGACACAATACAAAATCTAGCGAAATCCCAACACATCTTGCATATCGTACACGCCGGTCTTATGTTGCGTAACCCACTGCGCCGCGCGCACAGCGCCTTTGGCAAACGTCATGCGACTGGAGGCTTTATGGGTTATTTCAACCCGCTCACCAATTCCGGCAAACATGACGGTGTGCTCGCCTACTATATCTCCCGCGCGAATGGTTTCAAATCCGATGGTATTGCGTTCACGCGCGCCGGTGTAGCCTTCACGACCATAGATCGCGCAATCTTTCAGATCACGGCCTAAGGCATTGGCAACCACCTCACCCATACGCAGTGCCGTACCGGAGGGGGCATCCACTTTATGCCGATGATGCGCTTCTATGATCTCGATGTCGACGTCCTCGTTCATGACACGGGCAGCCATATCCAGCAACTTGAAACACAAGTTGACGCCCACACTCATATTGGGCGCAAAAACGATAGCCGTTTTTTGCCCGGCTTTTTCCAATGTTTTACGCTGTTGATCGCTCAAGCCGGTGGTACCAATCACCATACGCTTGCCCTGTTCGGCACACACTTGGATGTTTTGCATGGTGGCCTCCGGAGACGTGAAATCGATTAAAACCTCAAAATCAGTCAACACATTGGCAATATCATCGACGATTTTTATATTTTGGCTGTCGCGCCCAATTAATTCGCCGGCATCCACCCCAACCAAACTGCTGCCGGAACGCTCGATGGCAGCACCGAGAGTGACGCCTTGTGCATCCAAGGACGCCTCAATTAATGTGCGCCCCATTCTCCCGCCTGCTCCCGTAATCGCTATTGTAGACATAGTGACTTCCCCGACACCCAACCAGTGTACTATTCTTAGTTTTTAGAGAGTGTTTTAGTTGTTAAAGAATGCGATGGCTACCAACTGATATAAGAATAGCCTTGTTCCTGCAACTCCATGAGATCGGCCGCACCCACTTCCACAACCGAGGCTAAAGGAAGCACGTCTTTTTCATCCCACCCCAGGGACTTTAAGGTGTTGCCGCATGCATGAAACTCAACGCCGTATTGTGCCAGACTGGAGACTCGCTGTTTAATGATTTTACTAACAGGACGCTCCGGATTCTTGGCCAAAATATGGATACCGGGTCCGATAGCGACTACGACAATATGTATGTTGTCTTGATATTTTCGCAGCATGGCGCCGACGGAAAACAACACGGCTTTGTGGTAACTTTCGTCGCTTTTATTAAATTGATAGACCAATTTATGGTCTACCGGGTCTCCCGGAAACCGTAATTCGCCTGCGTCTTCTTCGCTGGCAAGTATTTTTCGGCTGATCAAAGCCAATCCACTACCGGCCAATAGTCCTTTGAATAACTTACGCCGTAAGGGATTGATGCCCGAGGAATATAAGTATTTATTTAGCCATTGGTTTTTCAAGAGAGCTCCCTACCGCTGCATGAATCGATCGACGCTAAAAAGAGTTAGCAACCAGGATTCCCAATATAAGGAGCGACGGCGGATTTGTAAATTACAAATGAAGATCGTCGAAGAATTTTTTTACGCCGTCCAACCAGGAGTGTTCCTTGGGTTTGTGCTTATGGCCGGTTTCGCTCATAGTTTTTTCAAATTCCCGGAGGATTTCTTTCTGCTTACCATTGAGGTTTACCGGGGTTTCAACCGCCACGCGGCAAATCAAGTCACCGACCATACCGCCTCGAACCGAACGCACACCTTTGCCGCGTACCCGAAACAGCTTGCCGCTTTGGGTTTCGGCGGGAATTTTTAATTTAACCCGACCATCCAACGTAGGAACTTCCAACTCGCCACCCAACGTGGCGGTGACAAAGCTGATGGGCACTTCACAATACAAGTCGTTTTCCTCGCGGGAAAAAATCGGATGTTGTCTGACATTGATTTGCACATAAAGATCACCCGGCGGTGCGCCTAATTCACCGGCTTCACCTTCACCGCTTAAGCGAATACGATCACCGGTATCGACACCGGCGGGCACTTTTACCGACAAGGTTTTATGCTCTTGCACCCTGCCTTGACCATGACATTTGCTGCAAGGGTCAGTGATGATTTGCCCCGAACCACGGCATTTAGGACAGGTTTGCTGCAAGGAAAAAAAGCCTTGTTGCATACGCACCTGGCCGATACCATTGCACGTGGTGCAGGTTTTTGGACTACTGCCTTTTTTAGCGCCACTGCCGCCGCATTCGGAACATTGTACTGAGGTAGGTACACGAATTTTTACGGAGGTGCCTTTTACGGCTTCTTCCAACGACAGATCCAGGTTGTAACGCAAGTCGGCGCCGCGCCGACTGCGCCCGCCGCCATGCATACCTCCGAAAATATCGCCAAAGACATCACCGAATATGTCACTAAAACTGGCGCCACCCGCACCCGCGCCCGCACCCATGCCCGGTTCAACACCGGCATGGCCAAACTGATCGTACGCCGTACGCTTTTGCGGATCGGATAAAATATCGTACGCTTCTTTTGCTTCTTTGAAATTTTCTTCAGCTTGTGTGTCGTCTGGATTTCGGTCGGGGTGAAATTTCATCGCCAAGCGTTTGAACGCTTTTTTTATTTCCGCCTCGCTGGCATTCTTCGCCACACCCAGGACTTCGTAATAATCTCGCTTGGACATAAAAATCCGCTGTTTTTAATTCACGTTATAAAGCCAACAACCCGTTGGAGATTAACGTGTTGTTGGCCGGTGGAATTTGCAAATGAAAACAAATCAGTAACTATAATCAGCAATCAGCCACCCCAATTGGCGCCAACAAATACATGATAGCTACAAATGATAGTGCCCGCAGTACACCTGGTACTCACACGGTTACTTGTCGTCTTTGACCTCTTCAAACTCGGCATCCACCACTTCTTCTCCACCGCCAGAGGAACCCCCTTGGGACTCGCTGGCACCGCCTCCGGCCGCAGCCTTCTCCGTACCGCCTTGCGCTTGAGCGTAGGCTTTTTCGGCAATTTTGCCAGATGCTTCCACCAAAACTTTGGTTTTTTCTTCAATGACCTCTTTGTCATCGCTTTTCATGACTTCTTCCAAATCTTTAATGGCGGCTTGAACCTTTTCTTTCTCATCCGCGCTCACTTTATCACCCAAATCTTCTATTGACTTTTTGGTGGCATGAATGAGGTTGTCCGCTTGGTTACGGGCTGCAACGAGATCGTGGAATTTTTTATCTTCTTCCGCATGGGATTCAGCGTCCTTGACCATTTTTTCGATTTCATCATCGCTTAAGCCGCTGGAAGCCTTGATAACAATGGACTGTTGTTTGCCGGTAGCTTTGTCTTTGGCGCCAACATTCAATATACCGTTGGCGTCGATGTCAAAAGTCACTTCAATTTGGGGAATCCCCCTGGGGGCCGGCGGAATATCACTCAAGTCGAACCGGCCCAAGGATTTATTGGCGGCAGCCATTTCTCGTTCGCCTTGCAACACATGTACTGTCACCGCGGTCTGGTTATCATCCGCAGTTGAAAACACCTGAGTCGCCTTGGTCGGAATGGTGGTGTTTTTCTCAATGAGCTTGGTCATTACACCACCCAATGTCTCGATACCTAAAGACAATGGAGTCACATCCAACAATAATACATCTTTTACTTCACCACCTAATACGCCACCTTGAATGGCGGCGCCCACGGCAACAGCCTCATCCGGGTTAACGTCTTTGCGCGGCTCTTTACCGAAGAAATCTTTCACCGCTTGCTGCACTTTCGGCATACGCGTTTGACCGCCAACCAAAATTACATCGTCAATTTCGGTAGCTGACAAACCAGCGTCTTTGATGGCGATCTTGCAGGGTTCCATAGTGCGCGAAATCAAATCGTCGACCAACGATTCCAGTTTGGCGCGGGTCACTTTGATATTAAGATGCTTGGGACCGGCCGCATCCGCCGTAATATAGGGTAGATTGACATCGGTCTGCTGAGACGATGACAATTCGATTTTGGCTTTTTCAGCCGATTCTTTCAGACGTTGTAACGCCAGCGGATCATTGCGTAAATCAATACCTTGGTCTTTCTTGAATTCATCGATCAAGTAATCGATCAAACGTTGGTCGAAGTCTTCACCGCCGAGGAAGGTGTCACCGTTGGTGGACAATACTTCGATTTGGTGTTCGCCATCGATGTCGGCAATTTCGATAATAGAGATGTCGAACGTACCACCACCCAAATCGTATACCGCTATTTTTCGATCGCCTTGTTTCTTGTCCATGCCGAACGCCAATGCGGCGGCAGTGGGTTCGTTGATAATGCGTTTAACTTCCAAACCGGCGATTCTACCGGCATCTTTGGTGGCCTGTCGTTGCGAATCATTGAAATACGCAGGTACAGTGATTACCGCTTCGGTAATTTTTTCACCAAGGTAATCTTCAGCCGTTTTTTTCATTTTCATCAATACGCGGGCGGCAATTTCCGGCGGCGCCGTTTTTTTGCCTCTGGGTTCCACCCAAGCATCGCCGTTATCCGCCGCTACGATTTTGTAAGGTACCAAATCAATATCTTTTTGAACTTCCGCATCTTTGAATTTACGACCAATAAGACGTTTGATGGCGAATAATGTATTTTGCGGATTCGTCACCGCTTGGCGCTTGGCCGACGCGCCCACTAGTTCTTCCCCACTTTCCGTGAAAGCCACCACAGAAGGTGTCGTGCGGTCACCCTCAGAGTTTTCAATCACACGCGGTTTACCACCCTCCATTACCGCCACACAGGAGTTGGTGGTGCCTAAGTCGATGCCGATAATTTTACCCATAGTTCCTGGTCTCCACTTTCTTTGCGCTTATAAAAGCGAATCTATCTGAGTGTCTTAATGTTTGAATTCTTGATTTAAAAAATTCGTGTAAATACAGACTTGTGAAAAAATCTATACAATTTATGTGTTAATACTATCTTGCCAAATAAGGTAAGGTCTTATACTGTCATTTCAAGCTTGTTCATCTATATTGGTGCCAACTTTTTCGCTGCCACTTTTATCATCCGAACTGCCCGACTGAGGCGACGCTTTTGACACCACAACCATGGCCGGGCGGACCAAACGACCGTTCAAAGTGTAACCTTTCTGCATAACGGCAAGCACGGTATTGGCTGGTTTTATATGTGATTCCTGCATCGACATGGCTTGATGAAATTCGGGATTAAACGGCTGGTCGATAGGGTCAAGCACTTCCACACCGAATTTGTTGACAGCGTCGTTAAACATTTTCAACGTGAGTTCGGTGCCTTCCAGCAATTTTTCTATGTTGCCGTTTTGGTCTTTAGCAGCTTCCAAGCCCATTTCCAGGCTGTCTTTTACGGGCAGCAATTCAATCACAAATTTTTCTACGGCATATTTATGAGCGTTTTCGATATCCCGCTGCATACGGCGTTTGGTATTTTCCAATTCCGCGCAAGCACGTAAATATTCATTCCAGTTTTCGTCGGCCTTGGTTTTGGTTTCATCCAACTCCTGTTGAAGCCGATCCAGTGCTTTGCGCTCTTTTTTGTCCAGTTTCTTGTCCTGCTGTTTTTCTGGGGAGCTGTCCGAAGCGCCTTCCTGGCCTCTTGGTTGGCTTTCTTCCGATGTGGACTCTGATTTTTGTTGTTCTTTTTGTTGTTCCGTTTTTTGTTGTTCGGATACTGCGTTTTCGTCGTTAGCCATTTTCTAGTTCTCCGTCAGTGGGTTCTGACCTTTCATATAGTAATTTTTTCGAGCGATTTTCCTGCCATGGGGACAGGATGTGGCAATCCCTGCAAATATAGGGGCATTATCCGGTGTTTCAAGAACACCAACGCGCTGTAAGAGGGAAATTGGGGATTAATTTCGTCTGTTTAGGACTGTGCCAAGCACTTTTGCCGTAACGTCCACGATAGGGATTACTCTGTCGTAGGCCATGCGCGTCGGCCCTATAACTCCCAGCGCGCCTATTACTTGATTATTGGCAGAATACGTCGCGGTGACCAACGAACAGTCATCCAGTGCGTCAAAACCGGATTCTTTGCCGATAAAAATTTGTACGCCGGGTGCTTTCAATGAGTGGTCTAATAACTGCAAAATACTGCGTTTTTCGTTAAACGCTTCAAATAACTGGCGAAGGCGGTTAACATCCGCCATTTCCTCATAACTCATAAGGTTAATTTCGCCCGCCATTACAAAGTCTGGCGAACCGGCGTCTTCTTGTTGAAACACTTTATTGGCCATTTCGATAGCATGGAGCATAATACGATCCATGTTGGCTTTGGTTTCTTCCATTTCTTTGACGATGGCGGCGCGGACTTCTTTGATGTCTTTACCTAGAAACTCAGTATTCAGACAGTTGGCCAGGCGTTGCAATTCTTCCGAGGCGTACGGCCGGCTAGTGTAAATCATGCGATTTTGTATATCCCTATCGCTGAATACCAAAATCGCGAGTACCCGATCATCGGAAATACGAACGAATTCAATTTGCCGCAATACGCTTTGTTGCCGAGTTGGCAACGTCACCACGCCCGCCAATCGGGTAATGCCAGACAATATGCTGGAGGCGGCTTCCAATACGCCCTTGGTATCCGATTCCTTACTTATGCATTCTTTGACGTTACGAACTTCGGTTTCAGGAAGGGGTTTTATGGTGAGCAGGTTATCTATGAATAACCGGTAACCCTTGGCGGTGGGGATACGCCCTGCCGAAGTGTGTGGTGAATGCACCAAACCCAACCGTTCCAACTCCGCGATCACATTGCGTATTGTGGCGGAACTGATATCCAGTTTGGATTCCCGGGCCAACGTATTGGACCCAACGGGTTGACCTTCGCGAATGTAATATTCAACCAGCGATTTTAATAAAATCTGGGCCCGTTCGTTAATAACTGCTTCTGCCACGTCAATTCATTACCACTAGTTGTTACACCTTGTTAATTTACCACCATATCTCGAACCACAAAAGATACTACACTAGAAATTCCTCAGGGGTTAGAATGCATTCAATCAAATATGGGCATAGGGTTGCATCTTCAACATCTACAATAAGTTACGCCATTCACGCGTCGATATTAATGAGAATTCAATAACATGGATGAATGTTTTAAAAAAATCGGTGTCATTGGCAAATACCAGGATCCGCGCGTAAGCGATGAAATGCGCAAATTATGCCAATTTTTGACCAGCAAAGAACGAGATGTATTTATCGACAACGTTACCGCCGAAAACGTGTCCGATATGGGTTATGCGGTATTGAGCCGCCATGAACTGGGCGAGTGTGTCGATTTGTGTATTGTAGTGGGTGGAGATGGCACCTTACTCAACGCGGCCCGTGGTCTGAGCAATTATGATATTCCCTTGTTGGGTTACAATCTAGGACGGCTGGGATTCTTAACCGATATTTCACCGGAGACAATGCAATTACAGCTGGATAAAATTTTAGCCGGTGAGTATTTCGAAGAACCCAGAGGATTGTTACATACCAGCATTTTCCGCCAAGCGGAAATGATCAATCAAAGCTGTGCCTTCAACGATGTAGTGGTGCATAAATGGAACGGCGCCCGTATGCTGGAGTACGAGACTTACATCGACGGTCAGTTTATTAATTCCAGCCGCTCCGACGGGCTTATTGTATCCACGCCGACGGGTTCAACCGGTTATGCGTTATCCGGCGGCGGGCCGATTTTACATCCCAGTTTACACGCCATTGTGTTAGTGCCAATTTGTCCGCACACTATGACTTTCCGACCCATTGTGGTGTACGCGGACAGCGAAGTGGAAATCATCGTCAAAGACTGTAATCAGTCGGAAGCACAAGTCACTTGTGATGGGCAAATTAACCTGGGATTACAATCGGAAGATAAGATCGTGATCCGCCGGCACAAACACTTAATCCGGTTGATCCATCCCAAATCCTACGACTACTACGCCATATTGCGTGAAAAACTGCATTGGGGAACACGGCTTTAATCAAACATTATTATTCGCCACGAAGAATTTAAAAAAAACCACAAGTTATAGATGAAACCAATATCTTTCTCCAGAAATATTTTCTTCTTCGTGACTTCGTGGTTAAAATTTCACAATAAGAGAACATAACATCAAATCTTATATGTTGACCGACATTCAAATTCGTAATTTCGCCATAGTAGAGTCGCTTTCTATCGATCTGACCAAAGGCATGATTGTCCTGACCGGGGAAACAGGAGCGGGCAAATCCATAGTACTGGATGCGCTTAGTCTGGCCTTGGGTGGGCGTGCTGATAGCGGATTTATACGCCATGGTGCTGAGCGCGCGGAAATCGCCGCAACGTTTCAGGTGGCCGGCCATGCCGATATCAGTGCCTGGCTAAAACACAATGAACTCGATGCCGAGGGCGAGTGCATCATACGCCGTACCCTAAGCGCGGACGGCCGCTCCAAAGGTTATATAAACGGCTTTCCGGTGCCCATTCAGTCGTTACGCGAAATAGGTGATTTGCTGGTGGATATTCACGGTCAACACGCACACCAATCGTTGTTAAAAAAAGACATGCAACGGCAAGTGCTTGACGATTTTGCGGGGCATACCGAGTTGTTGAATGAGGTGCAAAGCCACTACCTGCAATGGCGTAAACTCAAAAAACAACACGCCGAATTGGAACGCAATCAAGAAGAACGTGAAGCGCGTATTGACTT
>JASFLF010000049.1:0-10693 GCA_050118235.1 Gammaproteobacteria bacterium
ACACGCTTTGGTAACCGGGATTGTAAGAGATGGCCAGACAAAACTCCGGTGGGGCTTCCAACAATTCACCCAGCTTTTCGATGGGCAACACCCGGCGGTCGTCGGCCAGCGGGTGGATTACCACGGTGGTGTCTTTGCGCGCTTCCACAATTTCATCCAGATAACAAATGGCACCGTTGCGTACGGCGCTGGCCAGTGGCCCGTCCACCCACACGGTTTCCCCGCCTTTAATCAAATAGCGCCCCACCAGGTCCGATGCGGTCAGGTCATCGTGGCACGACACCGTAATCAGTGGTTTTTTCAAACGCCACGCCATATGTTCCATAAATCGTGTCTTGCCACAGCCGGTGGGGCCTTTTAGTAAAATCGGCAGGTTTTGTTGGTAAGCCGCTTCAAAGACTTCTACTTCGTCGCCAACAGGCTCGTAATAGGGTTCTGATTCAATGAAATATTCTTGGGTTTTTAATACACGGGCTGTCATGGATTGTCCTAGGGATTTGCAGTGTAACCATTATTGCGGAAAACCAAGCGGTGTAAAACAGGTAAATTATGTGGTCATGGTTGGTGATCGGGCTCCTACGGGAAAATCGGTGGGCCTTGAGCACAAACCGGTTAAGAAGCCTTAATCCAGTTGATTTCCTGCGCCGTACCGGGCCCGATCAAACAGTCATCCAAACGTTCCGGCATTTCGGATTCGGTGCGTGAAGAAGGAATTTTGCCCCCCATAATCTCCGCAAATTCCTGTGGATACAAGGGATCTTTATCGGGTTTGGCGTAACCCTCGGGATGAATGGGTTGGCCGGAGGCTAAATCGTATTTGTCAGTAGCGCCAACTGTATGTAAAAATTCATGTGCAATCACCACATTATTCTTACCGGTGAGTTCTTTATCGGCATATCCGTATACCACACCAATCAATCCTTTTTGCAATCCTAACGAATGGTCTACGACGCCATTCTTCTTGGGGTCGAAATACAACACATACATCTTAATGTCCGGCGGAGGGCCTTGATAATCACTCTCTACCGTCCACGACCACCAGCGCATTTTCAGGCTCCACCATGCCACTTGCAAAGGGCTTTTGTCTTGGGGTGTTCTGGGCGGTTTTTCATTGAGCAGGGGCGCCAAATGCACTTCAATCGGCTTATTGAGCGGTAGTTTGTAGTGTGTGGCCTCTTCAGTGAAAAATCGCTCAATGGCGCTAAAGTCTTCCAGCATGAGTTGATCTATATAGGTCGATGAAGTAAGGCTACCATCACCGTTGATGGGATAAACCACTAAGGTAAGTGGGCGGTCCCAATCCGTACTGCGAACTTTGGTGAGATAAGCGTCCACACCGACGATAAATAGAATAAACAGCAGTATTAAAATACGAAATTTACGAAACAAACCGCCAGAAGCCATTATTTTCAATAACTATTTTTTAAACAACCAAAATATCAATGTGAGAATCAAACTGATAACAATAGAGGTAACAATGGGGAAATAAAAACGCACATTGTCTTTCTCGTACACTATATCGCCCGGTAACCGTCCCAAGCCCAGTTTTTGTATCAAGGGCCATGCCAATCCCAGGATGACCAGTATAATGCCAATGATAATTAGTAGGCGGGATATGTTCATTGCAGATTTTTCATAAAAAATGTAAGACGGAAAAGCGATAGCGCTTTCCGCCAGTTCCTCAATTCGCATCCAAGCCATCAAATCTCTTCACGCCTCGGTTGACCAATTTGGGTACCTCCACATTTGAAACCATTGTGGCGGAAGGCGCTATCGCTTTTCCGCCCTACTGATTGCGCTATGGCTCGAATATAAGGTGCGAAAGTCAAACATCGAGGGGGGACCAAATTATTTAATCGTCTGCACCCCTCCCTGGGTAGCCATTAAAATCACATCCGCCGGCCGGCGGGCAAACAATCCATTGGTAACCACACCGGTAATGTTGTTGAGTTTCTCTTCCATTTCAACAGGATTCAAAATTTGCAGATTGTGAACGTCCAGGATCACATTGCCATTGTCCGTGGTGAAACCTTCGCGGTAAACCGGGCTGCCGCCCATTTTCACCAATTCGCGGGCCACATAACTGCGCGCCATGGGGATGACTTCCACCGGCAAGGGAAACTTCCCCAACACATCCACCATCTTGGTTTCGTCCACGATGCAGACGAAGGTTTTCGCCACAGCGGCCACGATTTTCTCCCGGGTCAATGCCCCGCCGCCGCCCTTGGTTAAATGCAAAAACTTGGTGCATTCATCGGCGCCGTCCACATACACCGACATTTCACTGACCATATTAAGGTCTTCCACTAAGATGCCATGACTTCTCAACCGCTCGGCACTGACCTCGGAACTGGCCACAGTGGCCTCAATTTTATGTTTGATTTTCGCCAACTCATCGATGAAATAATTGGCTGTGCTGCCGGTGCCTACCCCCACGATAGTACCAGCTTGAACATAATCAATAGCCGCCGCCGCGACCGCTCGTTTCATTTCGTCTTGTGTCATTGCCATATTGTGCCTTCCTGTTTCCTGAAATTCGCTATTTCGCGCATTATAATGATGTTCTGCGCAACTTATCCACCAAAAACCATGACAAATCGGTGTGTTAATGCCAAAATCCTGGTTTGTTCCTGATACTCCTTTTTCCCTCGAGGGATTAACCCCAAAACGAATCACCTTAATATGCTGAACGAATACGTAAAAAAAATCCTCAATAGCCATGTATACGACGTGGCTATCGAAACCCCATTGGAACCGGCAAAAACGCTGTCCAAACGGCTGAACAACCAGGTGCTATTAAAACGCGAAGACTTGCAGCCGGTGTTCTCATTCAAACTGCGCGGCGCCTATAACAAAATGGCCGGTTTGAGCAAAGAGCAACTGGCTAATGGTGTCATTACCGCCTCCGCCGGCAATCATGCCCAAGGCGTGGCGATGGCCGCAAAACGCGCCGGGATTAAAGCCTTAATCGTCATGCCCAAAACCACTCCCCGCATCAAAGTCGAGGCGGTGCGCAGTTACGGCGCGCAAATCGAACTGGCCGGTAATGCTTATGATGAGGCTTATGAACACGCCAAAGTCCTGGCCGAAGATAAAAACATGACATTTGTGCATCCTTACGATGACCCTGACGTTATCGCTGGCCAGGGCACGGTGGCATTTGAAATACTGAAACAATATTCCAAACCCATACACGCCATCTTTGTTCCCGTAGGCGGCGGCGGCTTAATCTCCGGTATCGCCGCCTATGTGAAATACTTGCGACCGGACATCAAAATCATCGGCGTGGAGCCCAATGACGCACCGTGCTTGTACGCGGCCATGAAAGCCGGCAAACGCGTGTTATTGGACCAAGTGGGCATATTCGCCGACGGCGTGGCGGTGCGAGAAATCGGCAAAGAAACCTTCCGAATCTGCCAGCAGTATGTAGACGATGTGATACTGGTCAGCACAGACGAAATCTGCGCCGCCATCAAAGACATTTTCGACGATACCCGCTCCATCGCCGAGCCCGCGGGCGCCTTAGGCGTGGCCGGAGCAAAAAAATACGTAGCTCAACACGGCATCAGCGATCAAACGCTAATTGCCATAGACAGCGGCGCCAACATCAACTTTGACCGCCTGCGCCACGTGGCCGAACGGGCCGAACTGGGCGAACGCCGCGAAGCCATCTTCGCCGTGACAATACCGGAAAAACCCGGCGCATTTAGAACATTCTGCAAAACCATAGGCTTACGTGGTATCACCGAGTTCAACTACCGCTACTCGAACGAAGAACAAGCCCACATATTCGTGGGCGTGCAACTGCAACGCGGCGATGAAGAAAAAAACGAAATTATCGAACACCTGCAAGGGCTGGAATACCCGGTGCTGGACATGACAGACAACGAAATGGCTAAGCTGCACATACGCTATATGGTGGGCGGCCGCACGGACCTGGTGGACAACGAGCGACTGTTTCGCTTCGAATTCCCGGAACGCCCCGGCGCCTTACTACACTTCCTAAACCGCATTGGCGACCGCTGGAACATCAGCATGTTCCACTACCGTAACCACGGCGCTGCCTATGGCCGGGTGCTCACCGGAATTCAAATCCCCGAGCAAGATAATGAAAAGCTGAAATCCTTTTTAGAGGAAGTAGGTTATCCGTATAGCGAAGAGACGGATAATCCGGCTTATCGGTTGTTTTTGAAGTAATGCAAAAAGGCCCGCGTCACTGCGGGCCTTTTTGCTTAGCACAGAGGTTTTAAAACTTAAACAATCGGTGCAAACGCGATCCAACGATCCAACTGAGTCGGATCTCCAAGACCGTTATTTGGGAACAAGGTTGAAAATTGACCTTGCTCACCATGTAACGCCATCCAGTTGAGCACACACATTTCCGCCAACAAATTGGGGCTGTTTGCGCCCGGCGTGGTGCCATTGGTAACCACTGAACCACTGGCACTCATCCATCCGAGTTGCTGGTGTTGCGCCGCGCTTTGGCCGGGAGTGGACAGTAATTCCGGGCGACCAACGCCTCCTGGACGATAGACCAAGAAAAATGAACCGGAAACAGAGGAATTATCACCTGTCCACTCACCTTTCCCCCTACCGTCGCCACTGTTGTCGATATTGCCGTTACTGGCAAGTGAACCGTCGGTAAAAACGTATACCATAACGGGTTTATTGACTCGATGTGCGTATTCCAAAATTGCGCCAATGGCTTGACCGGCTTCAAAATCACGAATTTCGCCGGTACCACGACTACCGTTGTGGTAATCATAACCACCAAACGCAAGAGTCCCTGCTCCGGCAAACGGATCCGAAGGTGAACCCAGCACTAATTTCATCACCGACGCGGTACTCTGGTTTTTTCCTCTACCAATTTCGTTTTCGGTGAATATCGGCGCACCCACAGGTAAAGCAGCCTGTACCGCCGTTAGATCCCCAACATTACCCGTTTGATTGCTAACCTCGGTTGGCTGGGTCGCCGCGTTGGCGTCGACAATATTAGTATCCGCTTCTGGATCAACCGTGTTAGGCCCATCGAATGTCTTCACAGTCTCGGTGGTTTTTGCATAACCACAATGCACCAAATCTTGAACCGTAGTGACATCATTATCCGGCAATAAAGTATCAGGAACTGAGTCCAGTGTAGAGCCGTTAATTTTCGCCAAACTAATTTTTTCCACCGCTTCCATAATACGCCCTGCTTCATCCTTGTCAGGCATCAAAGCGCTCACAGCACCTGTGTCTACCAGTCCGCGGGTATCATTCCGGCTGGAAATCTTAGTCGGGCGAATGGTTAAATCTATCATTGATGCCGGCGCCATGGAACGGCCACCGGAATCAGAGTTGCTAGTGCCAATTAACGTAGCCAATGAACCGGTAGCTCCGGCCTTGGCAATTCCGTACATTGGGTTATGCGGATTGTTAGCCGTGTCATTGTCGGAACGTGCGGGAATTACAGCACCACTAACGCTTGCCCGGCAAGCCGCCGTTGTTTTCGATAATATGCCGCGCAGGAACGCGCTGTCGCCGTGAAATGCCAATCCCAATTCAGTATTTACCATGGCGGGATCCACAATAGGAGACAGACTGGTTGGCACACCCATTTTGTTATAAGCAGCCCCGCTTAAAAGGCCCAATTGGCCGTCGGACCCTTGCGGTCCAACCAGCACGTTCGATCCCAACATATTCGCACCACCACCCAGGTCGATACAAATAAAAGGGATCTTGCCAGCGCCTAATCCATTAAGTCCGCAATCTAGCTCGGGGCTAAAAGCAGCAAAAGCTTTTTTGCTAATGAGTGAAGTGAGCAGACTAGGCATCATTACAGATGCAGCACTAGTAATGAATCCAGCATTTAAAAAATCCCGTCGGGTCACCGGTCTTTTGTGATCGTCGTGCAAGATCGGTTCATGGGATGCCAGAATTTTACGTTTATTTCTTGCCATCTTGTGTTCCTCGAGAGTTCAGTTCTCTTAAAAAGGTTAACCTTAATTCGCTTCGCTTATTGCTGCGTAACAACAGCGCTGGATAGCACAGCCGTGCACATAGCTTTGACTATTGCTCTTGTCCTTGCTGCTCCACTGCAGTCTTGATCTTGATTTCCGTCGCTATTTACATCCGATACACACGAATGTGGTTGCGGCAACTCGGTTGAAGTGTCATTTTCCCCCAACAAATAAGCTGCAAGCGCAACAAGCTGTGGTTTAATCACATTATTCAGCGGATCGGCATCACCATCACCTAAGGTATTCACGTTCCTCACCATATTACTCATAATTGCGTCCGCGATATTACTCACCGCAGTGCCGGACGAACCTCCTGAATATGCCGTGGCAACGTTGCTGTCAAAGAAACCGGCGGTTACGCCAAAATACTGCTCAGCGGTTTTACCATCAACAATACTTTGATCATCAACCCGCTTGTCGCAATACCGGCCTGCCAAACTGGCAATTGCCGTTTGTTGTGATGCTGAAAAAGTCGAGATATTCGCCTCAGCCGGCAACTGGCTTTTTAACGTGTTAAAACCTTTTAATGCGTCGTTGTTCGGATCGTCGTTAACCACAGAGGCTGGATCCACGCCGGTTAGCGCCGCCATGGTGGCATTGATTTCATCGAAAGTGCGCAAACCCACAATAAAAGGATCGCCGGTGCTGGTATAATTGAATGGCAACGTTAAGTCACCTCCGACACGGGTAGCAGCAACTGTACTACCTTCTTCGACGCCACCTATTCTCTCAAAGGTCAAGAAAAACTGGTCGAGATCCACGCCTCTGTCTTTGGGTATGATGGTTCCTGTTGCCGGCGCAACCCCAAATTGTTGACCTTGTAATCGCGTTAGTGAAACAGGATCGGGGCTACTAACCGTCAAGCCGGAAGTTAAATCGGCAGGATTATTGGTTGGATGATCCGGTTTATCCGATTTGCCCAATCTAGCGAAAGCTTGACCAACCGTCGCTTCATTACCGTTAACACCAATACGCATACCACGGAATGTGAAGTTAATAGTCGGCCGTGGGTCGTTAGGATCATTGCTGTTATATTTCAGGTCTATAAACTTAGGCTCGGAGAACAAATAACTGTAATCATCATATTCAGCCACTTCAAACCAAATATAACTATGATCACCCACCGTCATATTCGAATCCCACTGGGTTGCGTAATCGGTTTTCAAGTGGCTGATGCTAAACAGCAAATTAAATTTCTGCCCCACACCTGCGTCATAGTTGATATTGATTTCGCGTTGGGTTAACGCTTTACGGTGTATGGCCGCGAACTTTATTATACCTTGCCACTGATTATCGCCGTTGGTATCGCTGCCTAAGGTAAGCAAATAACCGGGATCCCATTGACTCAATGGCGCATTGTCTTTCTGATCGGTATCGATGTACGGACACGGAGTCGTATATTCACCGGTTGATGTGTCTACATCGGTTTCACAGGATACGGGCTCGCCATTGACATAAATTCTCCGTCCGTCGGCTATGGAATAAGTCATGACCACATGTTGCAATGACGTCTGTACCACATTTTCATTCATATCGGTTGCCAAAACGGAACCATTGGCATCGACTACACGGTTGCGCATTTTATACTGGTATGCATCTTGACCCATCGTAAAGTTTCGATTCAGAGTACCCGAGGAATAACTCATGATAACCGTGGAGTCGATGTTCTCGTCGCCTTCCTGGCTGGTGTTATCCGGTATTACCCATGCTTCCAGGGAGTATTCGCCTCTTGCGACTATCAAGTCATGGAGTTTCTGGCTTTGCGCAACACTGATGCTGCGCGCTTGGCCACCCGCTCCGAATTGCAAGCCGTATCCGCCAACCCAACGCACATTACCGAACAAACGTAAATCGATTTTTTCCGGCGCTTCACCTATTGCTGGACTGCTATCGCCGGCAGTATTGCCACTACCTTCACTAAACTCGTATTTGGCAATGACGTAATCATCGTACCTGGCACCGCCACTGGTAATCTGGCCGTCATCCAAAGTCAACGCTCGACTGGGTCGCAATTGATCGTTAGCATTGAACTCTGGATTTGGATTTGCTGCTTGAATTGCGTCCGACCATGCCGTAATCGCGGCTTGCAGTTGGGAAGCACGCGCCTGACAATCGCCGGAACAGTTGTGCTGCCCCGGCCACGGACGTACAACCAACTTTGATGCCGCGGGTTGACCTAAGTTTACAACTCCGGCTTCTTTGACTTGTTGATATGCAACCAACTTTGCATTGGCATATCCGGTTTCGGCGAAAAACGGTCGTTGTGGTGGATTATCAGTGGTAGTGCTACTGTGACAACGTACGCAGTTACCTTGGTCTGCTCGGGTAACTATGTCGTAAACCGCGTCAAATTTTGTAATGTCATCATCAAAGGACACTGGAGCACTTGGGGGATTAAGCAACGGATCTGTGAGAATATCCTTAGGTATGGGCGCAGGCTCATTATTGTCAACCACAGTACCCCCGTTGGTTAAGGCATCCACCCAGGCTTGCAGTTGAGCCGCCATGGCTTGCGCGGAACTTTCACAACCACCCGTCCAGCAGTAATGCTGACTTCTGATTTTGTTGGTAAAGTCATTATTAGTAACATCCGCGCTAGAACTTGCGGGATTAAATTTTGTTAGCGCCACGCTATAAGCCGTATTGACATTGTCATCAGCAAACGCGCCATTGCCGCCTCCACCGGTGACATGGCACTCCCTACATTGCTGCGCCCGAAAGATGTTGGCGTAAACCGTATCGCGGAAATACGTCACTTCAACGTCTTGGACAACCGCAACGCGCGAACGAGGTTCTGGCGGTGGATCACGGTTTTCTACTGGCGCACCTATTCCGCCTCCCCCTTGCCCACAGGCGGTTAATCCAAGAACCATTAACGCGCTTATGCCAAACAAAATCGGTTTAAATAATTTTTTCATAAAAGCCCCACACACTCTGTCTTGTGACTCAATACTGGTGGATGTCGTTACTTGTGTCATTTTGTTTCTCCGGAAACTTTTTGCGATAAGCCTAAAACCAACAGTCTAAAGGCTTAGTTACCCATGCACTGGGTTGCCACTTTTTTGAATACAGTTTTCATGTTGTATCGAGCGTTGTTTAGTACGTCATCTCTAAATGCCGTCGCAATACTATCAACGGTTGCATCTTCTGTTTCTAACGGATCGCGCAAACACACATGCTTAAAGACTTTTTCCACTTGACACTGAGCAAACGCTCTGGTGGATGTCACCTCGTAACCGAGACTGGCTGGACCATAACTCGTTGCGATTTTCGCGTCTTTATTAGGGGGGGACCATGATTGAGTTGTTCCATCCGGAAGAGTCACGCTAACAGATCTTGAAAGCCCACCTGTTTCTCGCCAACCCCATTCCAACTCCGAGTTGGGTCCATCGCGCCAGTAGTTAGCCCATTGGTTGTCAACTGTTTCGTAACCGTATTTAAAGTTTCCGGAGTTGATCAGATATTTTGCGGTTACTTCAACCACTTCCGCTTCTTCCACACCGTTTAAAAAAGCGACGATAGCATTGAAATCCAAGTCCGGTGAAATGCCGCTCATACGCGGCACAGAGTTAATCGCGTTGGTTATATCGCTCACCGAAGGATTGCCTATGTTGTTCTGAGTGTGGCAACCGGCTCCTGCACAATTTGCACTAAATAACTCCTCTCCAACTCCAGGATTGCTGGTCACGGCAGGAGTACCGCCAAACATTTCAGAGTTTTGCTTCCAAAGCATGTGGCCTGTGGGGGTACCATCATCTAACACTTCATGGTCATAGTAGGCATATGCGCCGGCCAATGGATCCATGCCGGCATGGCAACCCATGCAAGCAGAAAGGAAAATGGAACTGTCACCCCCCGGACTACGAGATACGTCTTGGCGTATCCGATCCGGCGTACGAGATACGTCTTTCATTTGTTCCAAATCGCGGCATAGATAGTTCATAGAAGTGGCACGCAACATAAGACGGTTGGTGCCGCCACTAAAGAAAGCCAGGCTAGCAGCACGGGTTGTGACCACTCCTGCTGGTTCCGCACCGGCTGGGATATAACCCACTTGCGATCTACTGGTCAACACCGAGCTACTACTTAGATCGTAGGCACCATCCTCTAGATCTACGTAGTGTTGATTGCTAGAGGCGTCCAGAGGCGACAATCCACCAGCCACTCCATAGTACAAAATATTTTCTGACAGAACCTTGTCGAACGCCACATCATCTCGAATCATTCCGATAACAGTTGCGGCATAATCATTTAAAGGAGCCAATACGGTTTGCTCTTCATTTGTCCATGGCATAACAAAATTCTTCAACGAAACACTGTAAAAAGCTTTTTTCGAGAGTGAATTATCGATATTTGCACCGCCGTTACAATTGTTGGGATCAGCTATAGCATCGGTTCGCATAACAATCATGGCAGCTTGCTCTGGATTGTTACCTCCATTAGGATCAATCCAATATTCCATTGCACATAACACTTCTTCCGTTGGCGGTATACCTGCCAATCGATCGTGCATACGTTTGGCTTGTTCTTTGGGTCCAGCAAATGAATTGCCGATTCCCGCTATAGTCAAACCGCAAATAAGCCCCACCTGTATAGTGAGCCTTAACGGTTTAAATAATGAAACTTTTTTCAAAATACAGTTATCGGATGTCATAGCGTTGTTCCTGTTTTCCCGATCGATTGTGTGCATGTGT
>JASFLF010000050.1:0-10679 GCA_050118235.1 Gammaproteobacteria bacterium
CTCGTATAACATTTGTGGATGGGGTTTGGAGCGGGTTTCATCCGCACATCGCGAGACATGAAAAAGCGCACCATAGCCGGTGGCGCTCAAGGCCTTATCCAGGCCCTTGCGACCTTTTCCTGTGGCGACCGCCATTAAATATTCGGCTTCATTTAAATGTGCTAAGGTCTCGGTCACACCTTGGAATGGTTCAGACGGTTCGCTGGTTAAAAAATGGAAGCGATACCGATCGGTTAACCGGGTGGCGGTATTTGTGTCAATGTCAGGATATAAAGCCGTCAGCGCCTCTGTCAGTCCCAAACCAATGATGTTTTTAATTTCGCCATCGCTTACTAAGGGCAGTTGCAAATCGCTGATGGCAGCTTTCATGCAACTGACGATATTGGCTTCGGAATTTATCAAGGTACCATCCCAATCAAATATTAATAACTCGTAACGCTTTTTCATCGTTTTACAGCTGGCTCTATTTTACGTAATTACTTTAACTTTACTTTAGTTTTTGCAAAAAACCGTTTAATTCGTCGCTCAATGGCGCAGTTACGGAAATCTCGCCGCTTTCGGCCAGCTCAAAACTGAGATACGCGGCGTGTAGAAATAACCGATTCAATCCCAGTGCCCGCATGTGTTGATTAAATGAACCATCACCATATTTCTGATCTCCGGCAACGGGATGACCGATATGGGCCGCATGCACCCGGATTTGATGGGTACGGCCGGTTTTTAAAATAACACGTACCAAACATGCAGATTGGTAGAGTTCTATTGGCTCAAAATAGCTCAGCGCTTCCTTGCCATCTGGTTGAATTTCAACCATTCTCTCGCCCGATTTCAGAACATTTTTGCGCAGCGGCGCATCCACTTTCCGTTTGCCCCCTGTCCATGGTCCCTGCACCAATGCCAGGTATTGTTTCTGCACTTGATCGGTGCGAAATAACTCATGGAGTTGCCGCAGTGCGCTGCGTTTTTTGGCTATGAGCAAACAACCTGAGGTGTCCCGGTCCAGGCGATGCACCAGCTCAAAATATGGAAAATCCGGGCGTAACGCTCTTAGTGCTTCAATTACCCCAAAACTGATCCCACTGCCACCGTGCACCGCCATGCCCGGAGGCTTGTTGATGACCATCACTCTTTTATCTTCAAAAAGGATGGAGCGGTCGATCAACTCCAGAAGATTAGTGCCGGGCTGATCTTTTGGCTTTTCGCTTTGCCGAATGGGGGGAATACGTACGAAATCGCCCGCCTTAAGACGATAGTCGGCTTTAACCCGGCCCTTATTGACGCGAACTTCTCCTTTTCTAAGAATTCGATAAATATGGCTTTTGGGCACACCTTTCAATTGCGAAATCAAAAAATTGTCTATTCTTTGACCATTTCGATCCAGTGAGATTTCGATAAAATAAGGCTTTTGTTGCGATTTGCTGGTTAAGTCATTCATTTTCGCAATAATATTGCAATATTCATTGTTTGATCATATAGTTTGATGCCGGCTACATGCACTGCTATATTCAAATAGATCAGGCATCATAGCAGCACAAAGCTCACTTTGCTTTCAGATGCTTACAAAGTGGTTTAAGCGGTTTTAGAGAGCGGTGAGAGAAAAAGGTTTCTAAGCACTTGTTCCCATTGGATAAATAAATGAAAAACAAGTGGTTAATTAATTCACATACATTTAATGCGCTCCCAAATCAGGCGGCGGATATACTAACCTGAGCACGCTTGCCGATGACTCCAGGGCTCTAATCTAATAATTCAGAGCACTTTTGGAGATTTATTCGCAGCAGCGCAGCTTGCAGTACGTTTTTATACTCTCGCTTTGGTGTTCGGTCGAGCGCCGGAGATACAAAAATACAATGAAAAGAATGTTGTTTAACGCAACTCAACCAGAAGAGTTACGCGTAGCGCTTGTTGATGGACAAAAATTATACGATTTAGACATAGAATCGGCCGGTAGAGAACAAAAAAAGGCCAATATCTATAAAGCCAAAATAACCCGCCTGGAGCCCAGTTTGGAAGCGGCATTCGTGGATTATGGCGCTCAACGGCACGGTTTCCTTCCGTTGAAAGAAATTTCCCGGTCTTATTTTGATGCTTCCGTCGACCTGAGCGGCGGCCGCTTTAACATCAAGGACGTATTGAAAGAAGGTCAGGAACTCATCGTCCAAATCGAAAAAGAAGAGCGTGGCAACAAAGGCGCTGCGCTGACGACGTTTATCAGCCTGGCGGGACGCTATTTAGTGCTAATGCCCAACAATCCACGCGCTGGTGGTGTTTCCCGGCGCATTGTGGGCGACGACCGCAATGATATACGCGATGTGTTATCCGCGTTAAACGTGCCGGACAATATGGGTTTAATCGTTCGCACCGCTGGAGTTGGCAAAAGCGTCGAAGAACTGCAATGGGATTTGGACTATCTGTTGCATTTATGGGATTCCATCATCAAAGCCACGGAACAACGGTCAGCACCCTTCCTGATTTACCAGGAAAGCAATGTCATCATACGCGCCATTCGGGACTACCTACGCACGGATATCAATGAAATTCTTATCGATAATCGTGCCACCTTTGAAAAAGCCAAAGAATTTATGCAATTGGTTATGCCTCATAACCTGCATAAAGTGAAGTTGTATGACGATAAGGTACCTTTGTTCACCCGCTATCAAATAGAATCGCAAATCGAAACTGCATTTTTACGAGAAGTGCAATTGCCATCGGGTGGTGCGATCGTTATCGATCATACGGAAGCCTTGTTATCCATCGATATTAACTCTGCCAAAGCCACCAAAGGCGGAGACATCGAAGAAACCGCGCTCAATACCAACAAAGAAGCCGCCGAAGAAGTTGCCCGCCAGTTACGCCTACGGGATTTGGGTGGATTAATTGTCATCGATTTCATCGATATGACTTCCCCCAAAAACCAACGGGAAGTGGAAAACACGCTGAAAGACGCACTAAAAATGGATCGCGCCCGGGTGCAAGTGGGCCGTATTTCCCGTTTCGGCTTGCTGGAAATGTCCCGGCAGCGTTTGCGGCCGTCCCTAGGCGAATCCAGTCAAATAGTATGTCCCCGCTGTGACGGTCAAGGAACTATCCGCGGCACAGAATCCCTGGCATTGTCTGTCTTACGAATCATCGAAGAAGATGCGATGAAAGAACAAACAGCAAAAATCGTGGTACAGCTTCCCATCAGTGTGGCCACCTATCTGCTGAACGAAAAACGCCAGCAAATTTCCGAAATCGAGCAACGTCAAAGGTCATTTATTGTTATTGTACCCAACGCCAATTTGGAAACCCCACACTACGATATTCAACGCATAAAAACCAGTGAAGTACAACAAACCGAGGCGTTGTCCAGCTATGAGTTGATCAGCGAAGCTAAAGAGGAAGAGCACGAATTGCCTCATGAAACAATAAAAGAAAAAGCCGAAGAACCTGCGGTTAAAGGCGTGGTTCCGTTGCAACCGGCTCCACAACAAAAACCCCCGGTTATTGTACAAGAGAGCTTTTTCAAGCGGTTGTGGACTAATCTATTTGGTGGGGTTACCGAGGTAGAGAAAAAACCCGCGCCAAGCGCCCCTGCACGCACCGCCAGAAGGGCTGGCGAGCCACCGAAAAAAACCAAACCGGCTCCCAGTGGTCAGCGGCAAGAGCGACAACCCTCACGTAAAAAGCAAACCCGTAAAACCGAATCCGGCCGACGACAGCGCACCGGACCACAAGGCCGCGGCCAGCCTAGTGCTGAGCCCAGTGGCAAGGCTGAGGAACCACCCAAAAAGCCGGCGGCGGCCAGCACCGCAAGTGAAACAACCGGCCAGGAATCTTCAACGGAAAGCAATAGAGGCTCGAGCAGTCGGCGGGGCAAACGTGGCGGACGACGTCGTCGCAGGGATTCCAGTAGCTCGGATGACAGCGCCAGCGACAGAGGGCAAACTGAGCAAAGGCAAGGTGCCGGGCAATCACCACAATCCGCAACCGCGGCCGAAGCATCTACAACGGGAAAATCGCAGGAAACTGCGCAGACACCACACACAGTTACACCTTCCGCAGGCGGCGATTCAATGCATGGCACTGTGGAAAAAATGACGAGCACGGCTTCTGAAAGTGTGAATGCCGACGAGAGTAAATCGTTTGAACAACCGCAAATACAACAGCCTGTAAAACAACAGCCCGTAAAACAACAGACGCTGCCATTCGACAGTGATGAACAAAAGCAACAGGTTGAACACAGAATGCAGGGCGAATCACTGGATAAAACGCCGGGTGGAACGAATGAACGAGATTTAGCGGCGCCTGAGAGACAAACTGACAAGCAGATTGAGACTAAGCAAGCAGAAGCCGCGCCAGCGGAACCCAAGGCCGCCTCAAACACAGAGCACCAGTCGTCGGTAAATCGTTCGGCGGCGCAAGCCAGCGAACAACCAGCCGCGCCCTCCGCCACATCACACAAGCCACTTAATTCGGAGGCAGACACAACCGATAAACGCTCTAATATGCGGAACGATTTGTCACCCGGTGACTCCAACGATTTATCTGGAGATTTGTCCAAAAAAAATGCGGACGATCAAACAGATGTGCTTAGCGACCGCGAGACACGCATATCTAAGCCATAACAGTAAAAAGTTAATTCACAAAACAATTCATAAAAACGCCCCTTTTTATCGTAACTTAGGTACTGTCCCGTATAACATCAGCAATCTATACGGGACAATGTACCAGGTGAATGGGGACTCGCGCATGGCGTAGGGAGTGATGTTGAGCGAAACATCAGAAAAAAAAACCGGAGTTGGAGCGATCAAACGGTATGAAATTCGTAAACTTATCGGCCAAGGGGCTATGGCTGATGTTTACGAAGCCTACGATCCGAGAATCGATCGTCTGCTTGCCATAAAAGTCTTGCGCGAAGACCGTAGCGTAGACAATGAATACATTATGCGTTTCATGCGCGAAGCCAAAGCCGTGGGAAATCTATCTCACCCGCATATCGTCACCATCTATGATGTCGATGAGTTTGAGAAGCGACCGTTTCTGGTTATGGAGCTTCTAGACGGAACTCCGCTGAACAAAGTCATTAAGTCCGGTAAAAAATACTCTTTAAAAGAGGCGCTTTCCATAGGTGCGCAGCTGGCCTCCGCATTGCATTACGCCCATGGCCGCGGGGTGGTTCACCGTGATATCAAACCCAGTAACATCATTTGTGATGAGTCGACGAATACGGTAAAAATTACCGACTTCGGCATCGCCCATTTCGAAGACACCGAATTAACCCATCAAACCCGCATGGGCGATGTAATCGGCACACCCCAATACATGTCACCGGAACAAGTAAGCGGTGCGATCGTGGACGGCCGCTCGGATCTATTTTCCGTTGGCGTTATCCTCTATCAACTGATCACCGGGCAAAAGCCCTTTGGCGGGGATTCCGTCGCTTCATTGATGTATCAGATTACTCATACCGAACCCAAATCACTACAGCAACTCAATCCGGAGTTGCCGACCCAAATTCGCCGTATCATCGAAAAATTGCTTAAGAAAAATCCCAATGAGCGATTTCAAAGCGGCCAGGAACTGGTTAACGCTATCACCCTAGCCCTTCGTGAACTGGAAGACAATACGGGTAAAAAAGCACGTCAGCGAATCGTACCGATCCGGATAAAATGGAGCTTATTGATGGCGAGCATCGTATCACTCGCCATGGTGGCCAGCATCGTGATGATTATTCACAAGCAATTTCAGGCCATGACAAATCAAATGTATGAATACGGCGATTCGCTGGTGAAATTCGTTGCCGCCGAAAGCGCTGTACCGGTATTGAGTGAGGACTGGATTTCCATAGAACTGTTTGTCAAAGAAGCCAGTGAACGGCAAAAGTTTAATCATCTTACCATTGCGGATCATAAGGGCATCATTCGCGGATCGACTGACCCTCAAGAAATCGGCCAAAAATACGTTTCGAAAAACAATATCGTCAATACGGACGGTGTCAACGTCAATATGTTCAAGTTGTATCAACGGGTGTTTAAAAAAGAAGTAAAAATTTCTAATTTCGAGGCGCCAATTTTATTCCAAAAGAAAAAAATTGGCAGCGTACATCTAGGTATTTCACAGGAATCATTGGAAAAGCTCGCAGAGCTTACGATTTATATGATGATTACATTGTTAATCGTCACCATCTCCGTGGTGGTGATATTTTCCTATGCGTTGGGAAGGTACTTTTCGGCCGCGATTACAGTGGTGCGCAAAGCAATCGAAGATGTGCGTGACGGTCATCTGGACAGGCGCATCAGCCAAAAGCGAAATGACGAATTCGGTCAATTGTATAACTCGTTTAATGACATGGCGGATTCGTTACAAAAACGCGATATCCACATCAAGTTCTCCCATATGGCATCGAAGAGCGAGAACCAGGAATCCACCAAAGTGGCAAGCCATTTTACCGGTAATTAACCTCTCTCAAAGTTGCTCAATTTTACGCTTCAATTCCAACGCCCGCGCCCGGTATTGTTTGGCCAGTCCATAGTCGGGATCCAATTGTAACACCATATCCCAAATTTCAATGGCCTTGCTTAATTCCTGCTTGCGATACAACACCATCGCTTGTTTATGATAGTTTTCCACAACAGTGAGTCGCAGGTCGATAATTTGTTTTTTGGCTTGTTCATGCTCTGGATTAAGCTGCAAGGCTTTTGCGAAGGTTTTTATGGCTTGATCTTGTTTTCCGGTTTGTGACTCCTGTACACCTAAACGATATAAACGCTCCGATTCGCGGGCGTTTCTTACATTAGTTAATTGTTCTTTCAACGGTTTATTGCCCGGCAACGCCTCCACGGAAGACTCCAGGGCCGCCTGCGCGTCTAATAAGTTGCCCTTTTTAATCATGCCTGTCACCAATGCCTCATAGCTCTTTGCAAGCAACTCCCTCAACGGTGCGAATTTAGACACAGGCTTTTTGTTGGCGTAAGGTGTCAACAATTCTATCGCTTCTTGGTATCGATGTTCCGTAAAATATACTTTCGCACGTTCGATTTTTATATCGTCTTCGTTTTTAACGGATTCCGTATCGGCATGTGGAGCCTCTTGGGAATCTGCCTGTGGTATTAAAGATTGCTCGTCACTGTCTTGCTCCAACAAGAGGTTCTCTCCAGGAATTATCAAGCGCTTCCCCGACACCAAACTGTTTGGATATTTGATGTCGTTCAATTTTGCCAACATATAAAAATCCAAAGGGTCTTCGAGAAATTTTTCGGCAACGCTGAACAAGGTTTCGTTAGGCTTCAATACGTATTCAAACGTTTGTTCTTCAGTAAAAAAGTCCGTCGGAGATTCATGAAGTTGCTGCATGAGTTTGCGAGCCGAGCGATTGTTGGGTTCTATGACCAAAGCATCCGCCAATTCTTTTTCTGCGCGCTGTTCATCGCCGGCATTGAGAAGTGTTATAGCGTTTTGAACGCGATCGTTGGCGGTCAACACCGCAAATTGTGGTACTTCTTGGCGGTTGCCCGGCTCACTCTTTAGAAGTGGCATCTCTGTGACGGTGACCGTGCCAGTGGTTGACGCCGTGACAGTATTAGTCATCACGACATTGTCACTATTGTTTCCAATCGGGTTTATAGCAACTGCGGAGGGTTGCCGTGCGACGGCATTGTCTTGAATTGCAGGAGTCACTGCCGCCAGCACGGCTTGCGATGGTTGGATTTTGGATATAACGGGATCTTGTAAAATATCATCCGCCGATTTCGACTGGTTTGAGGCAGCTACATCACCTGGCTCAGCGGCAACAGGCGAATTTGCCACTGTAGCCACGCTGGTCTTATCGATTGCAGGCGCATTTCCTGAATCAGGCTCAATGGCGGGTTTTTGGATATTAGAATCTTCTGTATCTACCTCTGCAACACCTTCTTCACTTGTCCGCGCAGCGTTTGCGGCGATGACCGTTTGACTGGTCGCTTGGTCCGCCTCTGTTGCAGCGGTTTCGCCAGTGGTGGTTGAATGGTTACTGCTAGATGTCTCTAGCGTAGGTTTTGCCACAGTCGTCGCCGCTTGCGGCATGCTTGGTACCGGCATAGTGCCACAAGAAACCAGAAACATGGTTGTGCTTATTGCGCAGAGGACAATGAGATGGTGACGATGTCGATAATACATAATGAGAAAAGTCAATTTTTAATAGCGGTTAGAAATTAATATGAGTTCCCAGACTGTAGAAAATAATGTCTTTATCGATAATAGTGGCTTCTAGTTCCATGGTGAAACGATTCATCATCATGACGCCAAAACCCAGGCCTCCGGCAGTGCCAAAGTCCGTATCTTCCCGTGTTCCGCCGACTTCCAACTCTCTGCTGACGTTTTCGTACAATAGGCCCAATTTGGTTTTTATGTACCCCCCCTGCCACAGGGGGTAGCGATATACGCCATAGGCCGCCAAGGTTGAAACGCTGTAAGCGCCTTTTTCGATCACCAGCCCGGTCACGGGATCACGCTTTTCGTACTCGCCACCACTGAATCCTAAATTGGTTTCCGCTTCCACGCTGAGCCGATTGGTTAGACCATATCCGTACAACAAACCCGCCGACCACAGTGGAGTTGGATTATTTATTTGAATATCCATAAATCCAAACTTCGGAAGTAGAAACTGATCCCCACGATGAGCATATGCTAACTCATTGAAAAACAAACAAAATGCTAATACCGAAAATAATTTTTTCATCGTCGTCGTAATACCACGGTTTGCCGGCGTCCATAGACTTGGGGGAACTAAACGGTTGAATCCTACATGAGGGCCAGTGCAATTGTTCACTATATTGGAAAATTTTGCGCAGTAATCTTTTGCAATTTTCCTGTGAGATATGCACCTTTGTGTTACGTTATTATTTTTGGGTGGGTGGTGAATATGAAGCCCAAATATGCTTTACCCCTTACAACCAGCCGTCATTATATAAGTTATAGTAATGAACAGGAAACTATTAGCCTGTTAAATCCCCGTTAATACGAAGTTGTTTGCCATAAAACTGGTTAAAATAATCCAGGTTTATTTTGTTTACGTACGTACTTCCCTGGGATTAGATTTGCAGATTAGAAGCATTCTAAACAGCAGTTGGTTTATCGCGAAACGAGGGACTCCCACTATCCCGTCTCACCAACATGAGTCATGTATACTGGTGTAGATTTGCACTATCACAACGATTAGAATGCTATCGGCCGGATTAATAACGTTATTTTTAACATACGGAAAATTATAGACTTTTAAAGAATTATGCCATTTACCATTGACCGTTACGAAATACTCGACGAGTTGGGCCAAGGCGCGATGGCAACCGTCTACAAGGCGTACGATCCACGCATTAATCGCGAATTGGCCATCAAAGTGCTGCGTCCCGAACACACGGTAAATGCGGAGTTTCTCAGCCGCTTTCTGCGGGAAACCCGGGCTGTGGGCAAACTAAATCACCCCAATATCATCAAAATCTACGATGTGGGTGAATATGAAGACCAACCCTATATCGCTATGGAATTGCTCACCGGGCAATTTCTCGACCATTTTATGGATTCGGGACAGCGCTTCTCCATGGAAGATGTGATCGATATCGCCAAGCAACTGAGCTCTGCGTTGGACTGCGCTCATTCAAACGGCGTGATACACCGTGACATCAAACCGGCGAATATCGCCTGGTCGGAAAAAAATAAGCGGATTATACTCACAGACTTCGGTATCGCCCGTATCGAGAATATCGAGGCGACTCAATCCACACTCATTGGGCAAGTGTTGGGTACGCCCAAATACATGTCACCGGAACAAATCCTCGGTAAGCACATCGATGGCCGAACGGATTTGTTTTCGCTAGGCGTGGTGTTATATCAACTGATCACGGGCCAAAAACCGTTCTCAGGAGACACTCTGGCCTCGTTGACATTTCAAATCACCCAACAGGATCCGCCACCGGTGGAACAATATACACCCGAGGCCCCCCGAGCGCTGGTGCAAGTCATCCAAAAGCTGTTGCGCAAAGATCCCAATGACCGCTTTAAAGACGCCAAAGCTTTGCTGCAAGCATTAGCCGCAATTGATTTGGGGGCAGAAACCTTCCTGTCACCCCGGAAAACCTCACCGTTTAAGTATATCGCTATTGCCGCGGCGTTGGCATTAGGTGTATTGGTGGTGTTTTATATTAAAGGCTTATTGCAGCCCGAACCCAAAGATATTAGCAAATCCATCAGCATCGAAGAAGATATTCGAAAACAAACCCAAGAGTCACAGCTTGCTAAAAAACTGCAGGCGCAGATCAATAGCAGTTTAGTCCGTTTTGAATGTGCCAGTCTGTATGCGGTAGTGAACAGTGATAAAGCCGTGAGCATTAAAGGCCATATATCTCACGAAGAGGATCTATTGGCATTAATGGATATAATGGATACTATACCGGAGGCGAACAATGTACTCTATGAGGTCGATACTTTAGTATGGCCTTATTGCGAAGTGGCTTCCATACTTTCCGAACATAACCAAAGAAAACCGTTGAACGGTCGAGGATTGCAGATTGATACCCAATCACACAGTCACCAGTTGATCGAAGGTAATAAAATGACCATCGAGTTTTCCGCCCCTGACTTTGCGTCATATTTGTATGTTGATTATTACCGTTCTGACGGTACCGTGGTGCATTTATACCCGCAATTCAAAAACGGCCAGGAAA
>JASFLF010000051.1:0-10579 GCA_050118235.1 Gammaproteobacteria bacterium
TGATCAAGACGGTCAACTCCTTGCCAATGCGGCGGTGTCGCTCGGTCTATTGGGGGGGGAAAAGCTGGCGAAAGAAATCGCTGACCAATTCGGTATCGATGAAATTAAAATACAATCGGATCAAAAGACCAACAGCACCAGCGTAGTTCTCGGCAAATATTTATCCCCGGATTTTTATGTGGGTTACGCCATTGGTATTGGCAATGCGGTGGACACGCTGCAAATACAATATAAACTCACGGAACAGTGGGTATTGAAAACCCAATCCGGCGAACAGCAAAAAGCGGAACTTTTGTTTACCATCGAATCCGACTAAAGGATTCTTCTTAAGTGGCATCGAATTGAAGGATTCGGCCGTTGGTTGGCGGCAATAGATTGCCGCCGGTTACTTACTCTACGGTACTGCAGTTGAAGTAATCAGTATAGTCTTTGTATTCCGTCATGGACAATTCCGGAACCTCCCAGCCCTGTAATCGGACAAAATTCTCATACCAATATTCAAAACCCTTGGTGTCTCGAAACACCATGGTGGGGTGTTGTACGGACTTGTCATATGCTGCCACGGAATATCCGGCTTTTAACAGCCCAAGCAGCGCTTGTTTAAAATGTTCCCGCGCCCCGTCCAATCGCTTGGAGTCACAAATAACTTTATTTGATATGTAGACCACCGGTAACTCACTGCGTCTCATGGTTCCCTCACGTTTCTGTTTGTTTTGTACGAATCATGTGATGATATCTATTTACTCTATTTAACAGCAATTCGTGTACCATCAGTAGACCATTTATAATGTATCAAAAGCGGATCCGTAAAAATATTCAATGACGGCAAAATGAACCTAGAATCCTTAAATAACCGATCAGTAATTGCTGTAAGTCGCGTCCCGCCGAAAGCGTATCCGATCTAAACCACCAAATCCATAAATTTAGTTAATCACCAAATAATATTTTTTATAGATAAAAGCGACATTTACATCAGAGTAGACGTAACTACCGTCACTATAACTATAAGAAACCAAGACATGGGCTTGATCGAGAGTAGGCCTATTGATTAGGAACTTCGAAAAACTCTTCAAAAGGTTTTCCTTTGCTGTCAACCCCTTGCCTGTATCGCCATACAGTCCCGGTTTCCAAGTCGATTTTAAAAATGCTTTTCATGGTGATCGCCTTTCCGTTAAGGATTGCATTGTGTTCGGCGATGAAAATTTGGAAACGGTAATTATTTTCTTGCAGTTTATTATCCTCAAGTTCATTGACCGCCGACGCCGTTGCTTGTGATAAAAAGCAAATTCCCCCAATTAAACCGATTATTTTCAATAATTTCATTAAAATCTCCACATTATTTTGCCAGGATGCGCGTGACGGATGAGAATAATCCGTCAAAAGCAAGGCATGTATTTTATAAGGAAAACCAATCTATAGCAGCAGTTAAATCGTAAATCGATAGTGGACTATTTTTCACCGTAGAGTGTAGGAATTATTAGCATTATTGCATATCACTACTTCAGATTTGTGCCAAATATATATTCTCAAATAATTATATGGTTTCGTTTGTCATCTGTAAGTAATTTCCTAAGAAAGGCCTGGGGCCTCTTTTCCCCTACCATTGCGCACGGACAATTTGATATAGTTTATCGCTATAAAAACATAATAATCCAGGCATACTAAAGCTCAAAACTCTACAAGTAGTTGTATGGTTAAAACCTTTGAGAAGTAGCAACTTTTAAAGGTGGTAACTTTTAAAGAGGTAGTAACATGGGAGAAAAAAATAAATTGGCTGGAGAACAAGGGTATATGCTCTATTACCGCCGTCCAGTACAATCCAGAAATAAAAAATTATGGCTTTGTTACCTAAATGATGAAGATAAATGGGCATTGTCCTCATCGCCCTATTTTCCAAAGTCCGTGGATTTGGGGTATCGATTTAACAATCGAACGGAAGGTGTCATAGCGCTCAACATGGTTTCAACCCACAGATTCGGCTCTGACGAAATGTTCACCGCCATTGATAAATGTCGGGCGGCGTTAGCGAGGACAAGAAAACCCGACACCAATACCTCAAACTAACGGCTCTAATCAAATTGCCGATAAAGCGCTCCTGCCAACTCGTGTCCCCCGTCACTAAATGCCGGTAATTACCAAGGTGGCTAACTCTATGCGCACATTCGTTATTCTGGTCTTAACCAGTATCTGCCAATCGTATGCCCCTACTTCAGCCGCCATGATGGATTTTCGTTCTTCACCACAAAGCCAGCTGGATTTCTCGCTGCTGATTCACCAAAACCGTGTTTCATTAAAAGATAGCGAAAATACATTGGATACTGATGTCTTGGGATTTGGTTTTCAGGTTATAGACATACCTCCCGACCTCCCGATTCAGATAGGTTTCGGCGTGGGTTACGCTTTTATCGATCAACAAATCGTACCCGGATTAAATAATGCAAACATGGGTGGCTTGTATTTCACGCTGTTGGCGAGAGCGACTGTATTCGCCACTCCTTCATGGTCCTCGGAAACGATATTTGCCTACGACTATTTAACCACTGAGAAAAACAGCGAATCACAAAATTCCAGGCTGCGGTGGAATCATTTTACAGCAGAAGCGAATCTGAATTATTGGGTGACACCTTATCTTTCTCTCAAGTTCGGTGCGCTATACGGTAGGTTAGACGCTAAATTGTCCGGTTCTGGTGATAACAATATCAGTTTAACCTTGGATACCGATGAACACGTTGCCGCTTTTGCGGGCATAAACTATCATGTGGCGGATCAGCAAAAGGTGGCAATTACCCTACAACAGGGATATTTCAAGCGCTTGATCGTGCAATTTCAACGGACGTTTTATTAGTCCGGGTTTATTATTTTGGAATTTCTTAGTTTAAATTGCCCTACAATCTGACTTAAACGATATGAGCATTATTGATTGGAACAATATATACGCCGCAATTTGGCGTTCGCGCAAAGAAATACTGCACCCCATCCGTCATCTAGATCCCATTGAATTGGAGGAGTTGCTGGTTATCGATACCCAAAAACAACAACTCATAGACAACACGTTGCGTTTCCTGAATCACGAGCCGGCAAACAATGCGTTGCTGTGGGGTGCCAAGGGAACCGGAAAGTCCTCGCTGATAAAAGCACTGCTTAACCGTTACGGACCACAAGGGCTACGGATTATCGAAGTCGACAAGGAAGATCTGGTATATCTACCGGAAATTGTCGACGGCATTCGAGAATTGCCTTTCCGGTTTGTTGTGTACTGTGACGATTTATCATTCGACAAAGAAGAGCGTATCTATAAACATCTAAAAAGCGTGTTGGAAGGCTCTATGGAGCAACCGCCCGAAAATATACTGTTATACGCCACATCAAACCGCAGGCACTTAATGCCCGAATTCATGCAAGACAACTTACAAACTCAGTTGGTCAATGGTGAAATCCACTATTCGGATACTGTGGAAGAAAAAACCTCGCTGGCCGATCGTTTTGGGCTATGGATATCCTTCTACCCCGTCAATACACAACAGTTTTTGCAAATCGTCGATTTTTATTTTAAAGATTTTGATGGGGATCGTGAACAATTGCACGCAAAGGCCAAACAGTTCGCGTTAGCTCGCGGTTGCAAGAGCGGCAGAACCGCAAAGCAATTTTTCCAGGCTGGCTATTCACCTACCGAACCGAACAACGAGATGTATTAAAATGTGCGGCCGCTTCAGCTTAACACCAAAAATTGAGCAGGTTATTGAAAAGCTAAATATCATCAACTCGATAGAGTTTGCGCCCAGTTATAATATTGCGCCGAGTCAAAATGTCCCCGTGGTTCGCAATATGGACAATCGGATGGTAATTGCTGTGATGCGCTGGGGACTGATTCCTTTTTGGACGAAAGAGTCTCCCAAGAGCAATAGCCTCATCAATGCCCGCGGTGAAACTGTCGCCAGCAAACCTTCGTTTAGAAGTGCCTATAAAAAACGCCGTTGTTTAATACCCGCAGACGGATTTTTCGAGTGGCAAAAGATGGAAAATGGTAAACAACCCTATTATATCCAATTGAAAAATCATGAGATATTCACTTTTGCCGGATTATGGGAGCAATGGCAAGACGATGATCAAATCATCGAAAGTTGCACCATCATAACCACCGATGCCAACGACGACATGAAACCCATCCATCACCGAATGCCGGTCATTATAGATCGGGAACACTATCAGCATTGGTTTGAGAGTGCCGATCCCCAGGATTTATTGGTTCCCTACCCCAACGACGCACTTATTGCCTATGCCGTGAGCAGTCATGTCAACAACCCCAGCAATAATGATAAAACGTGTATTGAAGCATTATCTTCTTGATTTTATTACCTTAATATTAGTTAATCAGTGGCAATTTCTGACTCTTCAGTAATTTGGCCAATAGCCGTTAATAATAATCATCTCATAAAAAAGTATACATTTTTTCAATTATGAACACCGCGGAAAAACAAGCTCAATTTCCAAATAAAATCGCTGAAATCGAAAGTCTACCGCCGTTTCCGCTATTGGCTAATATCATCAAAGCGTTTATAACTGCTGAAAACGACGGAGAAATCCGCCCTCTGATCGACAATATCGAAACCGAACCCAGCATCGTAGCCAAAATCATCGGTGTGGCCAATTCAGCGGCTTTTGGCAATCAAACACCCGTTCGCTCAATCAAAGATGCGATTATCAAACTTGGCGTAATTCAATTAAAAACCCTGGTATTCAGTATCGTTGTTGGCTCGCGGTTTAACGGCAGAAAATGTCCCGCTTTTGATTCCGCCCGGTTTTGGCAAGACTCGATGTTTTTGGCGTATTGCACCAGCATAATGGTGGAACACTGTAAGAATGTGAATTTCAATCGCAATCAAGTCTATAGCATAGGATTAGTTCTGCGCATTGGCATGCTCGCATTAGTACATATTGCGCCAAAAGAAATGCATGACATATTACACACGGACAACATTAAGGATTTATTGGCAAATGAGCGTGCGGCATTGCATGGCATCGATCATTTCGACGCAGGCGCTATACTGCTTAAACACTGGCAATTGCCGCAGGAATATAGTGTTGCCACCGCATACTTAAGCGATGAGTCCTATGCCGGGCCACACCTTGATACAGTAATCCTATTGAGAAGAGCAAAGGAATTATTACGCTCGGATTTCTTGCAATCCAATCCATTGCTTGACCAACATCTCGGCTTAACCACCGATGCCATTGAACTGATTGCGGAGGCTTTTGAAAACGACAAAAGTTGGATATTGTCCTTCTCCGAACACCTCTAACCCGTACATTCACTTCAGCTCTCCCTAATTCCACAGAATTTACCAACCTGGGCAAGTATTTTTCCTTAGTTCCTGAGATTTGTCGATTTCATTGACAAATAATTTTGACATATTATGTCTCAGTTCCTATAGTAGGAAATATATGACAGCGAGGTTAACAATGAGTGCATTGCAAAAACTCATGGATCAAGTAATAGCTTTGGATGACGAACAACGTTTCGGCTTGGATTTCGAATATCAGATTATCAAAGGTGATGTCGATGTAGCGGAGGTGGCGATCAAAGACAGAGAAGAGCTGCCAATCTTTTTAACGATGTCAGACGATCAAATACTGTGCATATGCTATTTATGGGGTGAAGATGAAGTAGCGCATGCCAGCCGCGCGGACATGATGCAAGCCATGCTGGACATAAACATTCCCATGCCGCTGTCCTCTTTTGCCAGAATCGGAGACAAATATGTAGTGTTTGGCGCAATGTCTCTCAGTTCCAACGCCGTTGATGTGGCATTGGAGTTATCCATGCTGAGTGAAAACGCATTGGATGCCATATCCACCATGTCGCAATACTTAGTATAGAGTAAATCAATTTTACCTTTAGGAGATAGCTCAATGAGCGGTTTTTTTTCCAAATTTATTGTAGCTTCAAAGGAAGGAGCCCGAACACTTGGGGAATTCTCTGTGGACGCCAATGAAATTCGTTTCTCTACCCAGGAAATTGCAAATGCCAAAAAAACTCTGGCCACGGCAAAGAAAGACCTGAACGAAATCCGGGTTAAAGAACTAGAATGTGAACAGGAAATTCAACGTTTACAAGAGGAAATTGATAATCACGAAAGACATGCCGTCGAAGCACTGAACAGTGGCAATGAAGCTGTGGTGGAAGAATTGGCGGGAAAACTAGCCGAATTGCAGCAGAAGGTTGCGCCCCTTAAGGACGTTAAAACTCAATATTTCGATCACACGAACCGGCTAAAAGACTTAATGAAAAAAATCGAACGCACTATCCTTGAACATGAACGAGAGTTAACCATGGCCAAGACTACCGACAGTGTGCAAAAAGCCACCAAGTCCATTATTCACAGTCACACTGGAGAGGCGGCGCCGTGGTTAAAGGCAAAAAATACATTAGATCGCATTAACCAACGGCAAAAAGCCGTACAACATTGCAGGGCAAGCGAAGAGAAATCAGAAAAAGCACTTGATGGGTCGCTGTCTGGAAAAACTCAAGCCTATAACAAAAACGCTAAAAATATTGCCTTGCAACGTATTCACAAACTCGCCGGCAAATAAATCCCAAATTGGATTATGACAAACAGCAAAATCCCCGAGCGTTGGAAACGATCCGAGAAAGCTGTAAAAGCTGTGCAAGTGGCTTTCGACGCTTCCGAAGAGTTGTCCAGCAAAATACGAATGGCTGCAAGCCGCGATGGAATCAGCGCATCCGATCAAATCCGCAAAATCGTCGGCTTGCCGGTATCCTCGCGCCCCAAACGACCACGATTAACCGTTTCCTTATCGGAACAAGACTATGAGTTGCTCGCAAAACGCTACAAAATGAAAAACATAGACAAACAGGCAATCAAAACGAAAGTTATGGAAGAATTACGGCATTTTAATGAATGATGGCATCGCAAATTCGCGGGGCGGGAAAAAGAAAGCCCGGCGAACCGGGCCTAAGCAGCAGCAAAACAAACCTTTTGTAGCCTTATTAAATTTCTTAATTGTTTGGCTATTATTATTGTCGAGCGTCGAATTCCAAAATCGTAGCGCTCGGCAATGGCGTTAAAACACGCTTACCGTCTTTTAACTTTGTTACATTCTCGTAATCGTAATAGAGCTGGTTCAAGCGTTCGAGAGAATCCCACATCATGTCCGATATCGCCACGCAAGCAGCTAGTGGTGTTTTTTGTTTCTCTCGTACCTTGTCCACTTTCCATTGCAAACATCGTAACCGGTGTTGCTTGTTCTCCGGCACGCTGCCGATAAAATCCTGAACCATTTTTTGACGCATGGCTTCGAACGCTTCCGGGTCTTTTTTGGATAGCTCAGACCACTTGTCAAAATCAAACTTTTGTTTATAGGTTGGTGTTGTTATCGCCATACCCCCGACTCCTCTTAATTATATCCGCATCTTGATTATAATTTGGTTCCCTTGCACTACCAGTGAATCTGGACTACCACTCAATGAGTAGGACTACAGGGCTTTCGTCGGGTACAACTTATGGCAGCTTTTACTTTTTATAACAGTACACCACGACAGAACATTAATCAATTCGATACTAAAGGTTCCGTGTATGCTGCCGATACATAGCCTTTTAACATTCGAAATCCGTGAAAGCATTATCCTGATATCTCGAATCGGAGTCAATTGCTAAAAATGCCAATGGTAAATAAAAAAACCACTTCATTTTCCCCATCTTATTGATATTTCTAGTTTTTTAATAGATAATAATTACAATAAATTGATCAATTTTTATTCAAATTTTAATAATTTCATTTTATGGAACATCATATCTTTTTATAGTAAAACCGATGTCTCAATCTCAAAGTCTACTAAATTAATTCCGTACTATTTATCAATTTATTAATATATATTAAATTATCAAATATCATGTTCTATATGTTATTTTCCATCAGTTTTTGCAAAATACCTTGGCGCCATGCAATATCCTTTACGGTGTTTTGCACATCGTTGCTGTTGATTTGTCCGGCCCAGTCGCAACCGATATCAGAAACTAAGATTGTATCGGATGACCTGGAAGTTCTTGTCTTCAGATACCCCTCTGAAGGTAAACAATTATTGTTGTGGATAGCACCCAGTTTTGGTTTCAGACAAGGCCACAGCGACATGTCTCTGTTGCTGAGCAAACAAGGATTCGAGGTTTGGCAGGCCGATATCAATGAAGCTCTGTTTTTGCCCCACAATAGTACGGTAATGCGCGAACTAGATCCGAAATATATTAGCGATCTGATCAAAACCGCTCATACCGAAACGGGGAAGCAAATTGTATTAATAAGCGGGTCATACGGTGCGATACCCACCTTACGTGGTGCTCGCGAATGGTTGCTGACCAAACCCGATAGTCGCTATTTACTCGGTGTTATTCTATTTTCCCCCAATGTTTACCAGTCCATTCCCCCGCTGGGAACAGAACCCACGTTTCTTCCCATCGCCTACGCGACCAGTGTTCCCGTGGTTATATTTCAAGGGGATATGAACAGCAATCGCTGGCAAGCGGGTAAGCTCGCAGAGGCATTGCGCTCTGGCGGCAGCACTGTGCGTATGGAAATCATGAAAGATGTGGTTGGACTCTTTTATGGTGAGGAACGCAAACCGCATATCGAACAATATTTCAATAACTTTGCTATGGGCATGAAAAATCAAATCGACTGGTTCAATAAAAATTCCTATTCTCTAGAGGCAAGTAAAATTACTACGGCCAAGCCGTCTTCGGGAACAGGTTTGGACAGTCACTTAAAACCATATAAAGGAAATCCGCAACCAAGCCCCATCACGCTAACCGATATCAACGGAAAGTCTTACAATATTATCGATTTCAAAAATCGCGTTACGATCGTAAATTTTTGGGCCACGTGGTGCACACCTTGTATCAGAGAAATACCCTCCTTAAATAACCTTCGCCAATCCATGCAGGGTAAACCCTTCGAGTTGATTTCGATTAATTACGCTGAAAAGACCGAGACCATCAAAGAGTTCATGCAAATGGTTGATGTTGAATTCCCTGTGCTTCTCGACGAGCAAGGGCTGGAAGCGGCCAAATGGAAAGTGATTGCCTTCCCCTCCACATTTGTGATTGGCAAGGACGGATTGATCCACTATGGTGTTAATGCAGGCATCGAGTGGGACACCCCCGACGTAATAAATGCAGTCGATAAGATGTTACAAGATTAACCGCATTGCACGCTGCAGGCTAGCACTACGGTAAATAGTGAGACCCCCGTCCTTGCGAAATGGCAATTTGATTAAAGTTCGTCTCAAAGTCCAAGTGCAAAATCTCGGGTGATGATTCGTCAATGGTAATCTCCTCAACAAGTCCGACACTTGGGTATTCTGCACAAGCTTCGGCGATGTTACAAATTAAGCCGTCGTTGTCAGGATTGGAACCCGCCACTAAGATATAGTGGCCAAATGGGATATTGTCCATTGTAAAGGGATATTGACCATTTATCGCCATGGATTGAACCTGTTTTATAACTTTACCGCTGTCGATATCGAGTAACCGGATGTAATGTAAACCAGCATCATTTTGATAAGTCTGGTTGTCGTTCAGAACCAACACCGGCAATAGTAGTGTTCCCGCACTCGAATCGATGCTGATATTGGCGGTTAGGATGGAGACATTTATAGGGAGTAATTCTCTGTTCAATGTGGCCGAATAAATACCCAAGCCGGAGGAATCCACGGCCAGTGGCGAAACATCCAACCAATCCGTTGAACTCTCACTGACAGTTTGTACGGTTACACTTCCGCCGCCGCTATTGTCTATCACAAAATTCAATTGGTATTGATTAGATGAAAAATTCAAGACCGATATGCTAGCGGAAATCATCGGGGTTGAATCTGCAAGCGTGTTTCCGGCTGCATTGCTGGCAACGTCCACTGCCTTATACGCATCGATAAGTCCGTTGCCGTAATAGTTATCCCTACCCGGCGATCCCAGGTCTTCTGTAAGTAGGCCTGAATCCAGCCATTGGTCAAATTGTTGAGGAGTCATTTGCGGATATACGGACTTCATCAAGGCAACGACCCCGGCCACATGGGGTGCAGCCATGGAGGTACCTTGATAAAACGCATATAAATAATCCATTGCCCCATTGCCTTCCTGCACTGCAAGGGTACTGAGAATGCCATCCGCATACCCGTCACTATTTAAATCAGTCGCAGCATCCCCACCTGGTGCCGCTACATCTACGGTAGTTCCATAATTGGAATAATAGGTTAGATTTTTATCGATTCCTACCGCGCTAACTGATACGACTCCATCCAACGATGCGGGATAACTGAGTTGGCTGCTCGCTTCGTTACCAGCGGCCGCTACGATAATTACTCCGGCATGACGCGCCAACGTAAACGCTTCCGGGGGGGTGGTGGAATCCGTATATCCTCCCAAGCTCAAATTTATGACATCAGCCCGCTGCGCCGGAACACGCCCCGAGTCATTGTCCAACCCGGCAGCAAAACGTATGGCCTGCTCAATATCGTAGTCGGTGCCCCCTTCTTTCCCCAACACTCGCAAGGGCATAATCTTGGCGCCCC
>JASFLF010000052.1:0-10540 GCA_050118235.1 Gammaproteobacteria bacterium
TGACCACGAGGCGCACTGACCACGAAGGCACAAAGGGCACGAAGGATTTATCAGGCAGAGCCTCAATATGGAGATTCACTACGAAGCAAATGAAAACCACGAAGAAAAAACTCCAAAGCCGTCTTGGGGCGCGTCGCAGTATGTCCAAACCTTACGGTCTGTAACCGCTTCGGTTATACTGACTCCCACGTTTAACCATCTAAAAAAATCATGATAGACATTATCCCGAACTGGCATCCGATTTTTGTGCATTTTACTGTGGGATTGTTATTAACCGCAGCGATTTTCCATCTGGGGGCGATCTTTGTAAAACCGGCTCTAAAACCAGCACTGACTCAAGTGGCCAATTGGAATCTCTGGATTGGCACACTGATTAGCGTTGCAACAGTGACGGCGGGTTGGCTAGCGTTTAACTCGGTGACTCACGACACACCTTCCCACCTGGCCATGATTGAACACCGTAATTGGGCCATGGTGACTTTTGCGGCATATCTCTTGGTAGGGCTGTGGTCTTGGTTCCGGGCAAAGCAACAAAAGTCCATCCAATGGCCATTAGTCGTTGCGGTGTGCGCGGCGAGCTTGTTGCTAATATCCACCGCCTGGCACGGGGGGGAACTGGTTTACCGCTACGGTCTTGGAGTAATCTCGCTACCCAACCCGGATGAACATACGCACGGCGAGGGCGCGGCACACGAGCACAGACACGACGAGCACGCCCATGAACATTCCCAAGAACAATCTCCGGAAAATGCCATAGAAAGAACCATAGAAGAAACCGAAGATCATCTTCACGATGATCACGACCATGATCAAAGCATGATGCAAACGCCCGTCGATGTCCGTCAAAACTCCGGCGCCGAGTCCGAGGTCACCCAGGATATGGAAAATTCCAATCAACCGCAAAGCGACCACGTCCATGATCCCGGGCAAGAACACTCTGATCATGAACATTAAGCAAACCCTTGCCATATTGAGGTTATACACGCGTAAAAGCCCCCTGCTGTTGGTGTGGGTAATACTGATCATCACCGCATGTGAGCGAGAGCCCCAGGTGTCCAGCAGCAGCTCCGGTTTGATGCAGCAGCGAAAATATGACGCTGCTGTCTTGGCCGACGGCAAACAACTTTTTTCTTCACATTGCGCCCAATGTCACGGTAGCAACGCCCAAGGCCATCCACAATGGCGAAAGGTCGGCCCTGATGGCAAATATCCAGCACCACCGTTAAATGGCAGCGGCCATGCGTGGCACCATTCCCGGGCGGTGTTGCGCAATGTGATCAAGAACGGTAGCCCGCAGGGGCAGGGCAATATGCCGGCTTGGCAAGACAAATTGACTGATCAACAAATCGAACACATCATTGATTATTTTCAATCATTATGGCCTGACCAGGTGTATTCGGCGTGGATAGAAATGCAACAGACTCAGCGTTGAATTTTTAACCACGAAGCTTCGAAGACCACAAAGTAAAAATGCGTTAACAATCTTATGTTCACTTAGCCAATCTTCGTGATCTTCGTGCCTTTGAGGTTAAAAATGTGTTGATGCTCTGCACCGCCGGACGCGGTACAATTTCGCAAATCATTTACCAATAGGAGGAAATTATGTACGGATTTTCTGTGAAGTTTTCCGGCGGTTTCGATGAAGCCGTGGATAAAGTGACAGAAGCGCTGAAAACCGAGGGTTTCGGCGTACTGACCGAAATTGATGTCAAAGCGACGTTGAAGAAAAAAATAGACGTAGACCGCGCGCCGTACAAAATATTAGGCGCCTGCAATCCCTCCCTGGCCAATCAAGCCATCACCGCCGAACCGGATATCGGCTTATTGCTACCGTGTAACGTGGTTGTGCGAGAAGAGGACGACAAGAGCATCACCATCGCGTTTATGGATCCCGCTGCGGTTTTGCAACTGGTGGATAACGAAAAAGTGGGCGCGCTGGCCGAGGAAGTTCGGGCGAAATTAAAGAAAGTCAGCGAGCTGCTTTAAAGCGACAACATAGCCTGCTAATGAGTGGATTACTGGCGGAACAACGTACGCCACAGGTGAGTGTTGTTCTGCCGGTGCGCAATGCGGCGCACACCATTGACGAGTGCCTGGACTCGATTGTCAGGCAAACCTATGAACGTTTTGAAGTGATTATTATCGATGATGGTTCCACAGATGATTCGCTCAGAAAAATCAGACATTGGTGCGATCGGGACCGGCGCATTCGGTACTATCAACAACCGTTCTTAGGACTGGTTCCCGCCTTGAATAAAGGCTTGGCCTTGGCCAAGGGAAAATACATCGCCCGCATGGACGCGGACGACATCATGCTGCAAAACCGCTTGCATGCCCAAGTGGAATTTCTAAACCATCATCCACATATCGTTTTGGTTGCCACCCAAGTGGAGTTGTTCCCAAAGAACCGAGTGACGCCGGCCTATCAAGAATACATTGGTTGGCAAAATCAGTGTCTGACGTCGCGCGATATTGCAGACGAAATCTATGTGGAATCGCCTGTCGCCCATCCAACGGTAATGATGCGCCGCGAGGCGTGTTTGATGCTGGGTGGTTACCGCCAGGGCGACTTTCCCGAAGACTATGACTTATGGTTGCGCATGATCAGTCACGGAATGCGTTTGGCCAAACTGCCGCAAGTATTGTTAAAATGGCGGGATTACAGCCACAGAACCTCGCGGGTAGACAATCGTTACCACAAACAGAAATTCGATGAGTTGCGCGCCAAGCATCTGGCAAGAGATCCCAGAATTCACAGCCAGCGACCATTGGTGTTGTGGGGCGCGGGCCGCAAAACCAGAAAGCGCGTTGCGCTGTCGGGCATCAAACCCGCGCTATGGGTCGATGTGGATACCAAAAAAATCGGTAAATGCTATCAAGGCGCCAGAGTGGAGCACTTTAGCTGGTTGCGCGACCAGTCTTCACAGTCGGTAAAACCATTTGTGCTGAGTTATGTGAACAATCATGGTGTTAGAGAATTGATTGCCAAAGAGCTGCAACGATGTGGTTTTCACCGCGGTGATGATTACTTGATGGTCGGGTGAGGCATGTACACGAGTCCGTGTGTTGCTCTTCAATACAAGGTTTGCCCATTTCCCACAGCACGCTGGTAAAAGCGGTAGCGATACCATTTTTTTTGGAGAACTTTACTATAGTAGGCGTAAGCAATACTATTTATAGAATAAGTTTATAAATTATATTCGGTGAGTGATGATGGATACCGGTCGTATTAAGATGGAAAACTTCAAAGGCGTATTATATTGCGATGCCTATATGAACGATGAATTTATGTTGAGCGATCTGGAATCCATGCGGGCGGAGATTCGCGAAAATTATTCGCCTTCTACAGATGTTATACTCAAAAAGTCCGGTTCTTATTCGGTATCAGCCGAAGCTCAGGCCGTATTATGGAAAGGGGTCGAAGAGTTCCGAAATTTCGTGTATGTGGCCGATGAGAAAGTAAAAATAGATAGCGCGGAATATGCTGCCGCAAACTATATGCAGCCATATAACACCCGTGTTGCCAGGACAAAGGAAGAGGCATACGCGCTATTGAGCGAAAATGTTTGAACGGGTGAGAGTTCGTGGCTGCAGTTCGCGGCTTTGTCTCCCTTACATCATTTTGTGGATTTCTTTCATATACACTTTGATTTCTGTTTCCAGAGAGTTGATAAACTCAGTATCCAGTTGTAACTTTTTCGCCGATTCGATATCGGCGATGTCAAAAGCCTGCGCGTTATTAAATGCGTTATTAAATGCGTTATCAAATGCGTTGTTAAAACCGATGTGGCGTGCGTACAAATTGGCAAAATGGACGACCAGCAGTTCGATTGTCACCTCGGGAGCGGTGGATAAATCGTCGTGGTATTGGGTTATGGTTTGCAGTGTCGCGGACATGTTCCAGCGCTTTACCAGCGCCGTGCCAAACTGGTGGTGTAAGGTCTGCAAAACTTTATTGATTTCATCGACGTCCGTGATGGGATTATGAGTCGAGATTTCTTTCAATATCTCTAATACCAAAACCACTCCGATGTCGTGCATGAGGCCCATGTAAAAATAATCATTAGTGTTTTTCTGTTTCAGGTGTTTGGCAACCAAGCGTGCGCATTCCGCGGTAGCCAAACAATGGTCGCGCAGTTTTAGCAGAATATCGGCAAAATTTTTGTTTTTGGATTCGAATAATCCTTTATTGCAGAAAAACCAAATATAGTTGATGGTGTCTTTGATGCCGATGCGCGTGATGGCTTCTTCCAAAGAGTAACAATTTCGCACACCTCGATAACTGGCTGTGTTGGATATGGCCACCAGCCTGGCTGCAATGACAGGGTCGTTTTTAAACAATTCGGCGATTTCATCAGCGGACGCTGTGCTGTTTTCCGCCATTTGGGTCAGTTTTTCCGCAACATCTGACAGCGCCGGCAAGGCAAAATCATTGCTTTTTAATTTGGTGGTGATTTGTTCGACTATTTGCCGATTGCCGGGCTTCTGCGTTGAATCCATGTTTTGCAGTGCGTCGGAGATTTTTTTAATCAAATCCGCGCGATCAAACGGTTTGTGAATATATCCGCTAACGCCGCTTTTCACGGCATCGATTACGCTGTTTTTATCGGCTCTGGCGGTCAGCATGAAGAAGGGAATATCCTTGGTGTTGTCGTTGTTTCTGACGTCAGCTAACAACTCGCAGCCGGTTTTAAACGGCATGTTCCAATCGGATAAAATCAAATCAAAAGACGAAGACTTAATTTTTTCCCAGGCCTCATCGCCGTTACTGGTGACGGTGAGATCGCAATTGAAGTTATTTTTTAATATGGTCTTCAACGCCAGAGCAATAGCGAAATCATCTTCGGCAATTAGAATCCTAATCTTGGGCTTTTCTACTTGTTCCAGTGAGAGGGTCATTTCTTAAGTCTCAATATTGCTGTTTTAACGCTTCGGATAATTGTTTCTCAGTCACTATGCCTTTTTCGATTAATATTTCCCCCAGTTTTTTCTTGTTTTCTTTTAATTCAGGCAACAGCATGTGAAATTCACTGCCTTGCCCGGGCCGGCTCTCCGCCCAAATTTTCCCACCGTAATGTTCTACAATCTCTTTGCATATGGTTAAACCCAAGCCGGTACCCCGTTGCTCGCGTTTTTGTGAACTGTCGATTTGATGGAACTGCATGAAGACTTTGGATAATTCCTCAGCGGGAATCCCAATACCGCTGTCGATGATCGCGATGTCTATCATATCGGTGGCAGGGGCAATGCCTATTAGGTTGGTTACCAGAGGCTCAATATAGTCGGTATCGTTGCCGGGTGCGATGGGTTTTTTCAGAGTCCCCGTCCATGAACAGGACTGATACTTATCCTCTGCGCCGGAGTTGATAATGATGGCCACCGGCAGGGATGGACACAGTTTGCGTATGGCCTCCAAATAGTTAACGGCGTTGGATTCCGAATTGCTTAAATCAACAACGGCCATATGAATATTGCCGCCGTTGCAATTCAAGTGGGCCATGGTGTCCTCTATGGTGACAAAATGGGTTAATTGAATCCGCATTTCATTGAACATTGTTGTTAACACTGTTGCCGTATTCAAATCGCCGCTTAGCAGCATTGCGTTTGCCCAATGAGGATTTCGTGTCAGGCGGATGGTAACGCCGCCGGCTTCGGTGAATTTCATGGCGTTGGACAAAAGGTTGGAGAAGACTTGGATGATTTTATCGTTGTCCCCAAGAATTCTTGCCCCCTCAATTTCGATGCGAACGTTCAATTCCAGGTCTTTATTGGCGAATGCCGGTGAAAACAACGCCGCTGTTTCGCGTGCGACTTTGGTAATGTCCAATATTTCGGATTTCCACACCATCTTGCCGGCTTGCATTTTTTGCAGATCCAGAAGATCGGATATAAGGCGCGTCAGCCGGTTGCTTTCTTTGTCGATAATGTTGAGAAAATTCTCCTGTTCTTTGCGTTCCAGATTGTCCGCTTCGTCCCGCAGAATTTCGGCGAATGATTTGATGGCGGTTAACGGTGTGCGCAACTCATGGGAGACGATAGATACGAGTTCCGACATGGTGTTATTGACTTGCGCCAACTCTTCGTTCGCCCGCTGCAAGTCCTCGGTCCGTTCGGCGACTAAGTTTTCCAGGTTGTCATTGAGCGCTTTGAGGCGTTGCTTTTCCAGCTGCAATTCCTGGGTGCGGTTTTGCACGATCATATCCAGGTCATGGTTTTGTTCCATAAGGTGCTTGTGCAGCAATCTGGATTCCAGGGTGTTTAAAATGCGTTTTAAAGTTTCGTTACGGTCGAAGGGTTTGCTGATAATATCCTTGGCGCCCTTGCTCAAAGCGCGCATACGATTTTCGGCATTGTTTTCCGCTGTCAACACAATCACCGGTATGTCGCATAAGGCTTCGGATTCATTCATGCAGCGCATGACATCGAAACCGTCCATTTCCGGCATGCGCAAGTCCAGCAATACGATATCCGGACGGTATTGATTGCACATTGCAATGGCTTGTCGAGAGTCGTCTGTGCTGGCAATTTGCGAGTAACCGGCGCGTTTTAGGATTTTTTCCATGAGCGCGATATTGAACGGCTCGTCATCCACGATGAGGATTTGCATCGCAAAAATTTCTTCAAGTTGGTATTTTTGTTGCCGTCGCTGTGACATGGTCAATAACTGAGGTCGCTGAAAAGGGGTTTAATCTGATTTACTAAGGTCGACCCGTCCGCTGAAATCTTTAACAGCGATAATGGGTGATGAAAGGGGGAAATTTGTTATTATTAACCCCCCTGATATCGACCGGCTTTGATTGACATCGCATACGCAAGGAGTAAAAAGACATGCCACAGTACCGTTCCAGAACCACAACCCATGGGCGCAATATGGCGGGCGCGCGGGCGCTTTGGCGGGCTACGGGAATGAAAGACGGCGATTTTGATAAACCCATTATCGCTGTGGCTAATTCATTTACTCAATTTGTGCCCGGTCATGTGCACTTGAAGGACTTGGGGCAGCTGGTTGCTCGCGAGATCGAACAAGCCGGTGGCGTTGCCAAAGAATTTAACACCATAGCAGTCGATGACGGCATCGCCATGGGCCATAGTGGTATGTTGTATTCGTTGCCATCACGGGAAATCATCAGCGATGCCGTGGAATATATGGTCAATGCCCATTGTGCCGACGCCATGGTTTGCATTTCCAACTGTGACAAAATCACACCGGGCATGCTGAATGCCGCGATGCGCTTAAATATTCCCACCCTATTTATCTCCGGTGGCCCCATGGAATCGGGCAAAAGCGTCATCCACGGCCAGGAAGTCCATCTGGATTTGATCGATGCCATGGTCAGTGCCGCCAATCCATCGGTTTCCGATGACGAAGTGATCGCGATGGAGCGATCCGCCTGTCCCACCTGCGGGTCTTGCTCCGGCATGTTTACCGCCAATTCCATGAATTGTTTGACCGAGGCCTTAGGGCTGGCGCTGCCGGGCAATGGCAGCATGCTGGCGACGCATGCCGATCGTAAACAGCTGTTTTTAGAAGCCGGGCGTCGGATTGTGGCCCTGGCCAAACGCTATTATGAACAAGATGACTCCCGCGTATTGCCCCGGTCCATTGCCACTTTCGATGCTTTCCAAAACGCCATGGCGTTGGATATCGCCATGGGTGGCTCTACCAATACCATATTGCATTTGTTGGCCGCGGCCCAGGAAGGCGAGGTGGATTTCACTATGGCGGACATCGATCGCTTATCGCGCAAAATACCGCATTTGAGCAAAGTGGCTCCCAGCACTAATAAATACCATATGGAAGACGTGCATCGTGCCGGTGGCGTTATGGCATTGTTAGGCGAGCTGGACCGGGCGGGCCTGATCCAAAACCAGACGGCTACCGTGCATAGTGCCTCCCTGGCAGAAGCGCTGCAAACCTGGGATGTGCGCCGCACTGAAGACGAGGCGGTGAAGCGCTTTTATCAGGCAGGGCCGGGTAACGTGCCCACCCAGGTGGCTTTTAGCCAGGATAAACGCTGGCCGGAGTTGGATCTAGACCGGGAAAACGGCTGTATTCGCGACATTGAGCATGCCTACAGCAAAGACGGCGGATTAGCGGTATTGTACGGCAATATCGCGGAAGACGGTTGCGTGGTAAAAACCGCCGGTGTGGATGAGAGTAATTTAGTGTTTTCAGGCCCGGCACGCATTTTCGAAAGCCAGGATGCCGCGGTGGCGGCCATTTTAGGTGATGCGATCCAGCCCGGCGATGTGGTGATTATACGTTATGAAGGTCCGCGGGGCGGACCGGGTATGCAGGAGATGCTCTACCCCACCAGTTATTTAAAATCCAAAGGCTTGGGCAAGGCCTGTGCGTTAATTACCGACGGCCGTTTTTCAGGCGGCACCAGCGGCTTGTCCATCGGCCATGTGTCTCCCGAGGCGGCCGAAGGCGGCGCTATTGGTTTGGTTGAGGAAGGCGATATGATCGACATTGACATCCCCAATCGAAAGATCCATGTGGTGGTGACAAATGAGGTGTTGTCCCAGCGGCGCCAGGCGATGAATGCCCGGGCGGAGCAAGCATGGAGTCCGCTGGACAGACGGCGTCAAGTGAGCGCCGCCTTGCAGGCCTACGCGGCCATGACGACTTCCGCGGCGCGCGGCGCCGTGCGTGATGTGTCTCAATTACAGCGAAAACCGGGGTGACCTAGGCTCGGGGTTGGCCCAGGTTTTAGATATTGCTCCAATCACTGCTGCGCCTGCGGCGCAACTTGGGGATGGTCAGGCCAATTAATATACCCAACAACACGACTGCGGCTCCGGTCAAAAACCATTGTTTGTGTGTGTTGTCACGTAATTTATTGAGTTCGCTGGTTAAGGAATTGACCTGATCTTCCAGGGATTCGGTTTGCAACGACAATTGCTGCTTTTCGTTGGAAAGTTGCAAGGGGTGGGCCGCGACACTGCGGATATGCGCCAGCTCTTCCTCTATTTCCCCTTTGGCTTTATCCAGGGTCCGATAGTTTTCGTTTAGTTTGTTGTAACTATCTCTTAACTGGCTAATTTGCTCTTGCAGTTGTTTATTTGTGGCTCGCGCCTGGGTGAGTTTTTCAGCGGTATCGGCCAATATATGTTTGGCAAGGGGTTTGTCCGTGAGATGTTGGCTTAATACCCATCCTTCTATGCCGCTGCGGGTACGTACCCGTTCGAAATCGTTTTGAGATTCAAAAACAGCCAGTTCAGTACCGGTAGACAGCGCTCGAATTATTTTATGTTTGTTACTGGGGCCAGTGCGTAACATGATGGTCAATTGGTCACTGACATATTTGGTCATGCTGGATGCCGATTGCGCAGAGGTCTCACTGGAAGACGGAGCGGTTTCCGCTTGGACCCAGAACGGGAGATTAAAAATCAACACTGTCAGGAATATTTTATACATAGCAAACTATTATTAAGCATAAACTTTGCCATATGAGTAACCAATTCTCCTTAAAAAACCATGATTTAAAGGGAAAATGAGGAAAAATGGAAAAAATTATGGTATAAATTGCAATCTTATTCATTGACCACCGCCTGATATTCGCAATTTGTTTGCGGCGCTGAAAAAATCCGGGCAACCAAATAAAAAACAAGCCGGATTGTTAGGATTTTGGGCATGCGATCACTTGAAATTGACGACATCAAACTGAATGAGATAAATTCATGTGCGTGTGTTGTGGTTGCAATGAGGGAGGGAAGTACGTGCTAATTTGCAGCCGGTCTTAAGTTTTTCGATAAATTGAAATGGGGTAGATCATGATAAAAAAAGTCACATCAATGATGACAGTGATGCTGTTGTTGTTATTTACGGGAGGAGTTCAAGCGAGTCAACCAATCGCCGGAGGGATGAGTGTAGCGGATGGCGATCCCAATGCGGGTAAATCCAAATCCGAGTTATGCCATGGTTGTCATGGCGTGAATGGAATTAGTGTCGATCCGACCACATTCCCCAATCTGGCGGGACAATTCGCGGGATATATTTTCAAGCAGGTCCAGGATTTCCAGCTGGGTAACCGCCATGATGACACCATGAGCGCCATGGCTGCCACGGTGACCAGCTTGCAAGACTTAAAAGACATTGCCGTGTATTTTTCGAAGCAAAAAACCATGCAGGGCAAACCCACCGGCAGCAAAGCGGCTAATGCGGGTGAGAAGATTTTCCACGAAGGTGTGCCCAAAGCCGGTGTCTACGGTTGTATAAACTGCCACGGTAAAAATGGCAAAGGTCGCGGCAAAGGCAATTCCTTGTTTCCAGTGATCGGCGGCCAGCAAAAAGCCTATATAATGAAACAGTTAAAAGATTTCAAAGCGGGTACCCGTAAAAACGACCCAGCCGGTATGATGGGTGACATCGCGAAAAAACTATCCGATGAACAAATTGCCGCGGTAGCCGAATACCTTTCCGGTCTCTAAACAAATCCAGAATTCACTAAAAACACTATGGCGCCGCAAAGGCGCCATTGGTTTTTTTTAGCCGCGCGATATCGAATGCCGTACTCACTCTAACTCCCTATCGCAG
>JASFLF010000053.1:0-10536 GCA_050118235.1 Gammaproteobacteria bacterium
TAGGAAGCCATGTTACAGAATTAGGAAACGATAGATCAAATACCTGAAAATTGAAAGGTGAGCAGTAACCTGGAACGTACATTTGTCATATGATTTATTTTTGGCCGATTAAAAAATAGACAACAACCTATATTATTTGCGCATTAGACTAAGTGATAATTATGGAACCGCTGCATATGTCTGGGCGAGCAGCTATTGGAACAGTTGCCGAGTTGGCGATTTTAAACTCATGGATGCCGGTCATGACTTATTCCGAGGTTCTTTAAATATATATAGTATCGTAAAAAGATAAAACACGAAAATTGCCCATATTCGTTCAAATGCATTGTTAACCTTGGCGGAATTATTGATTTTATCGGCCTGTGCCAGTTATCAAGCTTCTTATGATTATGATCCTGACTATAATTATCCACTTTAAAGACGTATGACTGGATATCCAATCCTACTGTTACGGCGTAAGCGGAATTGGTGGAAAAACATCTGCATATGGCGGTAGATAGTAAACTGGGGGAAATGGGATACACGCCTGCGACACAAGATGCTGATTTTCTGGTCGCGCCGTATCTTGGTAGATGGAATAAAACTGAACTCACGCCCATTGTACAGAAAAAGACGCCGAAATAATTCTCGGCGGCTATTGGTTCATAAACTACACAGTAAAACGACAATCAGTTCATCAAGAATCCCAAATCCAAGCGCACTACATCGAAATCTTCAGCCGAGCCGTGTTTAAAATCTATCCACATTTTGTTGTAGCTGGCGCGTAGAAAAAACGTCCGAGTCACGTCAAAGCGCAGACCCAGCGCACCACCATAGGTAAAGTCCGTTTCCGATTTGGTGGGTATATAGCTGGAGCAAATATAACCCCACCATGGGTCCCACCAACACCAGTTTTGCGGCGGCCCCGTGGGAATGTTGGTATCAAGAAAGGTCCACCCCATGATGCCGCTCACATAAGGCGTAAAACGTTTATCCAGAAAATTATAAGTACCGGAGAACAATGAGCTGCTGGTGTCCAGCCGTCCTGTGAAGCTTTTTGGCCCGGAATTGGAGGGATCATCTTTGTCTTCGACGACAACGGTTGCATCGTAGTTGGCCGATCGCCAGCCAATATCAAAGTTAAACGCCCAATGTTCGTCGAAGTTGTAACCGAATCCAAATCCCCAGCCCCAGGTATCTTGGATGTCGGCACTAGAACCGTTTTCACCTTGCAATCCTTTTGAATCGCTGTAACTGGACTGTAATATGACTTCGAATCCGCCGCCACGATTGCTGAGCTGCATCAAAGAATTTTCCGCAAGCGCGAACTGGCACCATGCAACGGAAATGATCAACAATGTGCGTATGAATATTTTTATTCTTAGCATAATAATTATCTGTGAGGGGATAGACAGTTTGGTAATTATTTACTTTTATGCGTTGAAAGTAAACGCTTTTATTGAATCATTCTAGGTGAAGATCGTGGGATTTGGTGGGTCGCAAGTCATTGTTCTATTAGACAGAAATTTGAAAAATAGGCTTGTTTAATATTATGCCTGAATCAACTGATGTTTGATCGGAATCAATGTCGAATGGCTGGATAGGTATAACATTAAGACCTTGTTCGATGGGATTTAATATTTTACACAAATCGATTTTATTATCGAATCAATATATTCAAAGTATTGTGTTCACACATAATGATAATTAAAAAAAATAAGTTTTTGTTAATTCTTGTTGTGTATTTCGTTCATGGTATTGCATACGCAGAGGACTCACCAAGTCAGCCAGCCGGGCAATCTGATCCCCAAAATAATGGGTCCGCTATTGACCGCAGAATGATATTAGAAAGAAGTACCCAGGATAATCCGTTTGTCATCACGCCCCACAGACCCAATTATGCGTTGGTGACATATACCGACTCACCTAATCAAGCACCTTTTGACGAATTTAATCTTGACCTACAGAACGTTGAAATAAAATTCCAATTTAGTGTCAAAATTCCGTTGGCCCGGCAGTTATTTAACGACAATGGGTATTTGTTTGTGGCGTATACCCAGAAAGCTCATTGGCAGATGTTTAATTCCGGTATGTCCGCGCCTTTTCGCGATACCAATCACGAGCCGGAAATATTTTTAACCTTTCTCACCAGACAATCGTTTCTTGGCATGACAAATCGGATGATCAATGTCGGCATCAACCATCAGTCCAACGGGCGAAGTGGTTCTCAGTCGCGAAGTTGGAATCGTTTGTATGCTGAATTTATTTTAGAAAAAGACCATTTCTACCTTAGCGTCAAACCGTGGTGGCGTATTCCCGAAGAAGAAAAAAGCAACCCGCAAGATGTTACGGGAGATGACAATCCTGACCTTACAGAATATATGGGCTATGGTGAAGTTATTGGCTTATACGAACTTAATAGGCATCGCTTGGGATTTATGGTAAGAAATATCTTGTCAAGTCCGTACAAAGGTGCCGTGCAATTGGATTGGAGCTTACCGCTGAGAAACAAAGTACGCGGTTATGTGCAATACTATAATGGTTACGGCGAAACGTTGCTCGATTACAATCATTACAACAATCGAATAGGTATAGGCGTTATGTTAATCGATTGGCTTTGATCCCATTTCCATTCATTGTTAGACTTCGTGTTGTCATTTATCAACCAGTCACAAGGCGTGCACCATGAAATCAAAGCAATCCGGATACCTCAATTTGCCCGCTAATGATGTAAAACAAACTGTCAATCGTTCACCCAGCCGATTGGAACTATGGTTGCTTGAGTCCTTGTGGCGGGTTTTGCAAAAACCCCCGATGCAGTTAAAACTCTGGGAGGGCACAGCGGTCGGGGCGCAAAGTGATGACGTTCCTCGCTTGGTTATAAAAAGTCCGAAAATGCTGTGGCGATTCCTCCTCAATCCCAATATTAATTTCGGTGACGGTTACAGTGCCGGTGAAATTGAAGTGGAAGGCGACTTGGTTCGGTTTATGGAAGCGATCTTCTCTTCACGGCCCAGCTTGCATGACAGTAATTGGTTTCAGCGTTATGCGTTAAACCGGCCGCGGCTGGTGCGCCGCAACACGTTGGGTGGATCGCGTGACAACATTCACCATCATTACGATTTAGGCAATGATTTTTATCGTCTGTGGCTGGATGAGGAGATGCTCTATACGTGCGCTTATTTTCCCGATCCGGAGATGTCGTTGGAGGCAGCGCAAGTCGCCAAGATGGAGCATGTATGCCGTAAGCTTCGGCTAAGACCGGGCGAGCACGTGGTGGAGGCGGGGTGCGGTTGGGGCGCATTGTCGTTGTATATGGCCAAGCACCATGGCGTTCAGGTGAAAGCCTTTAATGTATCCCAACAACAAATGCAATGGGCTCGAGAACGCGCTCAACGCGAAGGTCTGAGCGAGCAGGTGGAATTCATAGTGGATGATTATCGTAACGTATCAGGGGCATTTGACGTGTTTGTATCCATCGGCATGCTGGAACATGTGGGGCGTGATAACTATGCGCAAATGGGCCAGGTAATCGACCGTTGTTTGAAACGCAATGGCAGAGGTTTAGTGCACAGTATCGGTCAGTTGGAGTCTCGTCCCATGAACGGCTGGATAGAAAAACGTATCTTTCCAGGTGCGTATCCTCCCACCTTAAGTGAAATAGCCAGAATGTTTGAGCCCTGGAAGTTGGAGGTAACTGATGTGGAAAACTTGCGATTACACTATGCAAAAACATTGGAGCATTGGTTGGCGCGCTTTGAGTCGAATATCGAACCAATTGCGGCAATGTATGATACGTCTTTTACGCGAGCGTGGCGATTGTATCTCGTAGGATCATTGGCGCATTTTAATATCGGGGCGCTGCAACTCTTTCAAGTGGCGTTCAACCGTGCGACCAATAACGATATACCGTGGACACGTGCATCCCTGTATAGGCAAGAATAAGCAAGAGCGTTTGCCTTGCTTCACAGTATTGTTCACTTGGACGGCTTAAAAGATTTTTAACCCGCTTGCCTAACCACCGATGCTGACCAGGCCACGTTAGGATGCACGATTTCCCGGCTTATGACCAGTTCCATACGCAGTAAATCTCTTATGGTTTGATAAGAGAAGTGTTCCGCGAAACCATTTTTCAGATAATGGGCGTGGACTTCATTAATATAAAGAACATTGGGATGAATACCGTGTTCTTGCTCAAAGTCACGAATCAGCCGATATATAAAACTGAGCATAGCGTCTTCTCCTTTGATTGTGAAAACCGCATACCGGTAAAACTCAGTAACTAAAAAACCACTACGTTAGAAGATTCATACTGTCATTCCTAAACCTTCGTTGCATATTAATGGCATATACTGTGCCATAGTCACATATGCTGACAAGTCAGTGGGTTAACGCAATTGCTTCGAACTCACTTTAACAGCAAATGCTCCATGGCAGGGCTGATTCCCCACGGGTTGCACTATTTTGTGTGGTGGTAATTTTAGGCAATAGTTGTGACGGTTTTATGAAATTCCAACTATTTGGCACTAAGATAGTTATACCATTTGTCGCCTTAAGGACAGTTTTGTCCTTAGGAGATTGCCATTGATGGGGTTACGGCGGAATGGGAGATTTTACATAGCCATTAGTCGGAAGGCGTGTCGATATTTTTAGGTTCGACTTCCTCTTCGAAATCCTCGAACCTCTCCATGGGTGGGTCTCCATCATAAACTAAATATTGCCTTCGTTGCAGATAGGCTTCGCGTGTAAACACGTAAGGATCCAGTGCCGCCATTTCCAATATCCGACTCGCGCCCAATAGGCCCGCACGCGTGTCGATAAAATTTACCACTAACAAAGAGTTTCGCACGGCGACCCTTTGATTAAATACGGGATCGAAAAAAGTCCAATCCACAGCTATGCCGGCGCTATCCCGGATTGTGCTAGGTCCCAAGAACGGCAGCACGAAATAAGGGCCGGGGGGCACTCCCCAATATCCCAAGGTTTGGCCGAAGTCCTCATTGTGCCTGGGCAATTCGATATAAGTGGCCACATCGATAAAGCCCAACAAGCCAAAGGTCGTGTTGAACAATATTCGCAGGGTATCGTGTGCTGCTTGCGCGACTTTTAATTGCAATAAGTCATTGGCTAAAACCGTGACATCGTAGAGATTGCTGAAAAAATTCGTTATGCCTTTGTTGACCGGCGCGGGAACAACCTTGTTGTAGGCTTTGGAGATGGGCTTACCAAAGGCCTGGTCAAAATCCTGGTTAAATTGAAAAACGGCTCGATTATATCCTTCAAACGGATCATGCGGATCGGCTGTGCCATGCATGCTGGCACATCCCGAAGAAATTAAAGCAACAATGAGAAAAGCGGCTCGTGATACCAGATTTAGTATTGGATTTAACATGGTTCCGGTCTTTTTGTTCTATAACCCCATTGCTAATAACATTGGTGGGATTGTAATACTATGGAGATGAAATATTAAGGGAATTTTATAGGTAAAAATGTGTGTTTTGCAATCGGTTGACGTATTAGATTCGCCTGGTCGTCCGGTTCGGGTTGAAATGTGGTATGCGTTTAATCATATGATGGCGGATTGGATAGATTTCTCTACAAAGGCCGCGTGGTAATGGCCTATAATAAGTCATTTGTTTCCTTTGGAAATGTTATCGATAGGCAATTCCGATATAAGACTCATCATTATGCCCAACGATTCTGTGAATCTCTCAGAAGCTGAAAACCAAGTGATTTCCCGTGCCGTGATCCAAGGCGCACGTGACTATTTTGCGGCGCGCAGACAACGTGTGGTTCCGTTTGTGGAAAAACATTATTCAATAAAAGGCGCCTTGCAGATAAACCGCAAAGCCGTGGGTCAGGATCTGTTGCGGGCGCCGGCGAACCTGTTGTGGGCAACGCCTTATCTTGGTATTCATGTTTCCGCTTATTTATTACGTAGAGCCAAGATGCAAAAATTAAGCGCCAGCTTAGCAAAAATACCGCCGGGATTTCGCACCCGGGTGCAACAACAAATCGAATGGCTGGTCAGAACTGAGTTGTTCGAATTGCCCTTTGAGCAATGCTTTGAACGACACAAGCGGCATTTTGACCAAGACGCTTTACTCAGCGCCATATTGGCGCAACCGGAGTTGTCGCAACTAGCGCTTGACTATCTTGAACAAATCAATCATTTGGCTGACAAGCCGGATTTTCAAGCCAGGCTAGAGCGGCAATTGACTGCTTATACTGATACCCGGATTGCGGCAGCCGATTTAGCCTGCGGCCTATTGACGCTTTCCAGTGGCGCACTAATGTTTAAGCAACTGACTCCGGGCGCCATGTCCACCGGTAGCGCGCTGGCTGCCGCAATTGCGCAGCAATCGGCGATTTCTCATTTCATGTTTGGCTCTTCTCTGGGATCCATTTATTATTCGGTTTTTCCCGCGGCCGCTTCCTTCGGTTTGCTCGCGGCAACCACCGGAGGTGTGCTTGCCGCGCTCGGTGTTCTATCGGCGTTTTCAGGCATTATCACCGACCCGTTACAGAAACAGTTCGGTGTGCACGAACGCCGATTGTATAAATTGATTGATGCATTGGAGGCGCAATTCATAGAGGACTCCAACAAACGGTTTTATCCCAAAGATCACTACATAGCCCGCATTCTGGATTTGTTTGACGTATTGAAAACGGCAAGTATGGGTGTACGTTAGAGTTCTTGATTAGTCCCAGATTTTTGATGGGTTGAGCTCTAATGATGGTAAAAAACAAGGTTTACCACGAAGACTCGAAGAACTCGAAGAATTTTTCAGAGTTACAAATGCCGTACTTCCTGACTAAAGCTAATCTATTGAGAAGATTGACCTCTAATTTCTTTTCTTCGTGTCTTCGTGGTGAAAAAACTATCTCTGGTTCGATCAGATTTGTAGAACGCGCGTTGACGTTGAATTTATTTATTGGAGACCCGAAACGGATGGTCGGTGAACTTTTCTTTAAGGAATCGACCGTGCACTAACAAGCCGTGGGCATCTTTATGGAATAGGCTTTCCGATAATCTATCCAAGGCGTTGTCGAGTAATAAAAACTGCTCCTTCAAAGATTCCTCGGCGGTTTTCCCGTTGTTCAAGCGTTTGGTTTTGGCCATTGCTGGTGGTAAGTGAAGATATTCTTGAATGGCGTCGGGAATGTATTCAAAGGCTATTTTTTGCACTTCAAACGGTTTGAGATCGAAAAAATCACTGGTATTCTCCTGCCCAAGCAGTAGTACCAGTTTTTCTTCGATATTCGTTAAGACAGCCAACGTGTCCGCATTAGCTCTCACGCTAAGCCGCTGTTTTAAGGGATGATAGCGCTTTTTCCACGTGCGCAAGCGGGCGGATTTATCATCTGCGCTGGTCGCATTCTCCGGCGATTCTTCCGTTAACACCTCGACCGAAGCCTGGATTAGGCTGTCGTGTAATTGATCCAATTCCCGCACCAGTTTTTCATACGGCGTCTGCGTGTCGTGGTGATCGAGCGCATAGTCTTTGGGCATGGTCACCAGTTGCTCGGCAACGGTGCGAAACCGCTTGGTGCCTTGTTCCCAAGTCAAACGAGCTGGTTCGGACAGAACGCGGTTTTTATGGGCCTTTAACGCTTTATCAAAGCGGGCGGACAACAGTTTGATGGCATCGAAGGTGTCTTGTGCTTGATCGGCAACGCTAAAGTCTAAACGGCGGTGCATTTTGCGCACTAGCCGGTCCATGCGTCGCAATTCTTGTTTCAAACCCGTGCTGACATTGGGAATGGCCACTTGGGTTTTGGCGGGAACAAAAATCCATAGCGCCAAATAAATCCAAAAGGTCAGGCTAAAGGAAATGAAAATCGATACCAACACGGCCAGTCTGACCCAGGTAACTTCAATGCCTAAAAAATCAGCAATACCGGCGCAGACACCGCCTAGGCGCCGACGTTGTAAATTGCGGCGCAACTTGCGCCCGAAAATCATCACCATGGACTAAACCACATAACTGTCACCGCTTTTTTATCGCGATCGTTAGAAAAAAAGAATCCCTTAACCGAACTGTACCGCTCGTCGGCCAATTATACCCAATTCAAAGCCTGTCACGGTAAAATTCCTTTGGATTTGTTGTTACGTAACAGCTTGTATATATAGAAATAGAGAGTGTTATTCAATGGCACAGTGTGGCGCTGATCTTGGCATTAAAAAACAGATGTAGTAACGACACAAATATCTTGAAATTAAAACAGTTTGCGAGAATACTGTTTTGAACCACGAACCACGAACCACGAACCACGAACCACGAACCACGAACCACGAACCACGAACCACGAACCACGAACCACGAACCACGAACCACGAACCACGAACCACGAACCACTCAACCTTATGAATTCGGACTCTTATAAAACCACCATTCGCGAACTTTCCGATCGAATCGTCGACGCCCAACGGCCAATCCGTATCCTTGACGCCGTTAAATGGGATGCCAATGTGCAAGAAGTATTTTTTAAAAACGACTTTAAGAAGCAGCCGGCGGTGGATAAAGACTATTATCAAACGGTATCTTTGGGGTTCGATCCGTTGGACATACGCCAGACGTTTCACAGCATAGAAAGAGACATTACCAAGCGGTTAGGGCAGTTCAGTCCCGTGGGGCAAATCATGGCGCGAACCTGCCGGGAGTATCAAATGGTGGTCCGCATGTTGGAGGCCAGGGGAACGGAAGAATTTGCGAATATCTCCGAATCACTGTACGGCTCGGCCAATGATGCGTTTCACGCCGGTGATCCTACATTAGTGGATCTGGCCGATATGATAGGCAAGACATTGTCACACATCGACCGCAGCTTGTTGATCCAAAGCGAACCCAAGACCATACCGGCCGATCAGGCCGTGACGATATTACAGGAACGCCTCAATAAAGCCTTTTGCATGTTCGGCACGACCGTGGAAGTCAGACTCAGTGACGGTATTATCGCTGACGCCGCAGCGGGCGCGGATTATATTAAAATTCGCAACGAAGCGATGTTTAACGAGCGTGACTTAAAAATGCTTGAGATCCATGAAGGTTGGGTGCATGTAGGTACTACGTTGAATGGCCAAATCCAGCCAGTGTGCACTTTCCTAAGCAAAGGGCCGCCATCGTCGGTGATTACTCAAGAAGGCCTGGCGATATTGATGGAGATATTCGCGTTCGCCTCGTATCCTTCGCGGTTGCGCCGCCTAACCAATCGGGTTCAGGCGATTTCTCTGGCGGAAAACGGTGCCACGTTTATAGATGTGTTTAATTTTTTCCGTGACCAGGGCTTCAATGAGCAAGACAGTTTTGCGCACACCTCGCGGATTTTTCGCGGCAGCACACCAACTGGAAGGCCATTCACCAAGGATTTGTCCTACCATAAAGGATTTATCCTGGTGTACAACTTTATTCAGCTGGCGGTGAAAAAAGGCAAGCTGGATCGTATTCCATTGTTGTTTTGCGGTAAAACCACTTTGGATGACATGCGCACATTAGCGCGTTTGGTGGATGAAGGTCTGGTGGTGCCGCCGAAATTCTTACCGCCACAATTTGCCGATTTAAGCGCATTGTCCGCTTGGATGTGTTATTCCAACTTTCTTAACCATTTAAGTATGGAGCGCATCGAGTCCGATTATGCCAATATATTTTGAAACAACAGCCGTACCCCGAGTGGCGATTTGCTAGGTCACAAATAAGCTCCTTCTTTTGTACTATAGCGCACTTCCTCCCTGAGGGCGGCGCTTAAGAGGGTGTTCAAGGAGGATTGTGCCGATTTTTGAGCAAATATTCTTGGTATTTGCTGTTAAATGGCCACGGATCAGCTATAATTCCGCTCTTATATTTCCCCCGGTTAGATTGCCACCCTTCGGGCAACCCCTAGAACTCCCATAGTAAAGGTTTATTAAATGAGCACCACCCCTGAAAATTTCCAAAGCCTGGGCCTTAATGCGCCCATTATGCAAGCATTAAAAGATCTCGGTTATGAAACTCCGTCCCCCATACAGGCGGCGGCTATTCCTTTTTTACAAAGAGGGGTGGATATTGTGGGGCAGGCGCAAACCGGCACGGGTAAAACGGCGGCATTTGCATTACCCTTGTTGAATCAACTGGATGTAACCATCAACCAGCCACAAGTCTTGGTATTAACACCAACCCGGGAACTGGCGATTCAAGTGGCCGAGGCGTTTCAAGCCTACGCGCGGCATTTAAAAGGTTTCCATGTCGTGCCTATTTATGGCGGCCAGAACATGGGAACACAGCTGCGATTGTTGAAGCGCGGCGCTCATGTGATTATCGGCACGCCCGGGCGGATTATGGATCATTTACGCCGCAAGACGTTGCCGCTGGATGCCATTAAGTCACTGGTGTTGGACGAGGCCGATGAGATGCTCAATATGGGATTTCTAGAAGATGTGGAATGGATATTGGAGCAAACTCCGGCCGGGCGTCAAGTCGCGTTGTTCTCCGCCACCATGCCCAAAGCCATTCGTAATATTGCACAAAGGCATTTGCGTGATCCCGAAGAAGTAAAGATTAAAACCGCAACCACCACCGT
>JASFLF010000054.1:0-10271 GCA_050118235.1 Gammaproteobacteria bacterium
CATCTATGGCCAGCTGGGCGCCCAATTGGTTAAGGTGTATTAGTGTTTGAGTCGATTTGTCAATATCGGTCATTATGGCATCTTCGGTAATTTCCAATTCCAGATAGTTCACGTCCAGTTGGTATTTACGCAGTAGAAATTGAATTTTTTCCGACAAATTCTCCATCTTAAATTGATGCGCTGATAAGTTAACGGCGATTTTGGTTGCAGGTTTATTGTCATCCAGCCATAAGCGAATTTGTTGACAAACTTGCTCCATAACCCAGTTGCCCAACGGAATAAAGAGCCCGATGTTTTCCGCAAGCGGAAGAAACGTATTGGGTGATAATACACCGGATTTTGGGTGGTTCCATCTTAGCAATGCCTCGGCACCGACAATTTCGCCTTTTCGTAAATCCAATTGCGGTTGAAAGTACAACTCGAGTTCATTGCGTTTTATGGCATAACGCAAATCGTTTTCCAGCACCAGTTGGGCAATGGACGTCGCATTGATTTCGCTGGAGTAAAACTGATAAAACCCTTTTTTATGCGATTTTGAATGATACATTGAGGATTCCGCAAATTTTAGCAAATCATTTGCGTTGCGGCTGTCGGACGGATATAACGATATGCCGATGCTTGCGGTGATATTGATTTCATGCTCGTTGATGTTATAAGGCTTCATCAGAGTGTCCAGTATGCGCTCCGCCATAAAGGTGATACCGGATAAATAGTTACTGTAGAATTTTATGTCGGACATGATGACGACGAATTCATCGCCGCCGAAGCGCACCAAGGTGTCTGCCGAGCTGATAATTTTTTTCAAGCGTTGACTTACTCTGCGTAACAACGTATCACCGGAGTTATGCCCCAACGAGTCATTGATGGCTTTGAAGCGATCCAGATCTATGAGTAGTACCGCCACTTGAGTGCCGTCCCGCCTGGCACGTTGTATGGACTGGTCCAAGCGGTCCATGAGCAGATTGCGATTTGGTAAATCCGTTAGTACATCATAATTGGCCTGACGGTAGACTTTTTCTTCCCAGTCCGCATTGGTTAACGCAACGGCGATGCGATCGGCCAACTCCCGGGCGTGCCGAAAGTCATAATCTTCAAAATGTATTTTTGCTTTATATACCAGAACAACCAGTGTAAATAACGTCTCGCGCAAATAAATCGGGAAGATAATGAAGGATTTTCCACCTTCCAGTATTAAGGGCTGCAAATAATCCGGTGCATCGTCATCACTGTGCACAAACATGTAGCGGGGATGCGAGTCCAGGGCTTGTTCGTCTCCCGGATCAATCACTATTGTATCCCGGAAAAAAGACTGGGTTTTATCCAATTGATGATCATCGAATCGATCCGCGCTCCAATGAGTGTTGCCTCGGATTTTGAAGATTACGGCCCTCTGGCAACAGCTGATTTCCTTGATGCGATCCATTACTGTTTCTAGTATGTAGTTCGCATCCAGCGAAGAAAGCATAATGCGGTCCACTTCGGACATGATCTGCAAGCTGGTAAACTGTTTGTCTATGCGCTCGGCCATGGTGTTGAACGAGGCAGCCAAGTCCTCAAATTCGTCGCCGCTGGCTATGCTGACCTTAGACTGGAAATCGCCCTCTGACAAACGCTCGGTGCCGGCTTTCAATTTTTCCAGCGGGATTAAACTGCGTTTGATTTGGCTGCTGCTGAGAAAGGCCACCAGCAAAATGGACAAAATGATAATTGGCAGAAATATATTTCTAAATTCTATAAGCGGTTGGTAAATATAGTGGCTGGGAATGGAAAGCACTACAGTCCATTCACCCGCATTAAAAGCGCCTTGCAAAAAAACCGGCCACGAATAGGCCGCATATTCCACGCCGTTACTTTGCCATAAAAACTGTGGAATTGTAGGATTGATAATCAATAATTTATTGCGTAGTGTTATCGCGTCGGTGTTTTGTCCAGAGCAATAATAGGGAATGTGTGTAACGCCAAAAACGCAGAACTCACTGTTCACCGGCAACGAATGTTCGATGTTCCACAAATTGTCCTGACGGATTTCGGTGACCAGATACACACTGTTGATGTCGCCGGGGTGCAAGGCCTTTATTATGGCAAACCGGGATTGACCGCTTTGACTATCTAAATTGAGCAACATTGCAGCCCCTGTTGTACTATGGTCGAGCTGTTCTTGTGTCAGCGGCGGTATGTTCAACACCTTGCCGAATACGGACGTGTACCGCCCGTCTTTGGCTAACAGACCCAGTGCCGAGAAATTTTTATTGTATCTGTCATCGCGGATAAGATTTTGTAACAGCAAGGATTGGTTCGGCTCGGCTGCGAATTGTTTGGCCAGCCGGTCTGATTCCTGGCTTAAATTAGTCAGTTTTTGGAAAATATCCAAGCCTATGGATTTGGTATTTTGATGTAAGTGTAGCTGGGTTTGTTTACTGATATGACGAGTCACCTGATTAAATGTCAACGCCGCCAATAATGCCACTGGAATAAGTGCCGTAACCACGAACAATATGAACATACGGCGCGCTACTTTGCTTTTGAATAAGGCAACGTCTAAATTCATGAACGCTTTTTTATCTCAATATTCTGCAGCTAAGCCGATAAACTTGCCATTGTTTGCCCGAACAATATCGTCCCTGCTTTTGCTATTGTTGAATGGCGGCTTGGATTGACCATCTTTTCCCATGCTATATAAATCGAAATCCGAATTCACCGGATGCAGTTTTCCGTCTTTGCGCGGTTTGCCGACAGCGGCGGGGTCTGTTAAGTTCAAATAGCAGTAAACATTACCCCATGGGTCGATTTTGTTTTGCAAGCTTATGTCGGCCAGAGAATCAGGAAACCGGCCTTGAGCAGAGAAAAAACGGTCTATGGCGCCACTGATTTCAATAATATCGAGTTTTGCCTGGGTTACATCTCTGGCGTCGGAATAATTCTCATAGGCGGGTAGGGCAATAGTTAGCAGCGTGGCAATAATAGCCATAGCCATTACTACCTCCATGAGTGAAAATCCCATCTGATACGGATGAGTGCCGGTTCTCGAAAGCCTCGTGTTGTTCAATATGGATCCAACCCACAGGTAGCCATGGTGAATATCGTTTCAGGGTGTAAACAGCCAGCGAAACACTGTCTAGATAATTAACGGTAACTTGCGGATTTTCTTTAATAAAATCCGTAACTAAGCCGTGGCTAACTGGCCGTTATAAATCAGGAAAGATCTTATCTTTCAGTCAATTGGTGGTGGATTGAGGTATAGCGGGGAGGATTGCAAAGATTAAGTTTCCAATAGCCTTGGTATAAGCATGGTCAAATTACACGGACGGGTGCGGTAATCCAGTTGGGCTTGAATGATCTCATCCCATCCGGTTTTGCAAGCGCCCGAAGAACCGGGCAGGCAAAACAGATAGGTTCCGTTGGCCACACCGGCCAACGCGCGGGACTGTAAGGAGGAGGTTTTGATTTCGTGGTAAGAGATCATGCGAAACAACTCGCCAAAGCCTTCGATTTGTTTGTCCAACAACACGCTAATGGCTTCCGGGGTGCCGTCGCGACCGGTAACGCCGGTACCTCCAGTGCTGATCACCGCATGCACGGCGGGATCGGCTATCCACTGGGAAACCACGGATCGAATGGCATAAATGTTATCAGCGACGATTTTTTTATCCGCCAGTGTGTGGCCGGCTCGAGTCAATCCTTCCACCAGCAGCTTGCCGGATTTATCATTGTCTTCGGTTCTGGTGTCCGAGACGGTTAACACGGCAATATTCAGTGGAATAAACGCTTTTTCTGAATTCATATTTTTGTTCCCGGCGTAAATTAATTATTATACCGGCTTTTAAAAATTGTTGGGCATGAATCAATGGAATTTAAAATCGCGCGCCGGGCCTTGCCGGATAATGTACCGCCGTTGTCCGGTGAATTGCATCCCGTCCTGGAGCGGGTTTATCGAGCCAGAAACGTCACTTCTTTGGACGATTTGGACTACAAACTGACACGATTGCATCAGTTTGACTTGTTAAGCGGAATGTCCGCGGCGGTTGAGTTGCTGGAACACGCATTGTTGCAACAGCAGCGAGTGCTGATAATTGGTGACTTTGATGCCGATGGCGCAACCAGCAGTGCGCTGGCGGTCAGAGCGTTGCGCCAATTCGGCTTCAAGCACGTGGATTATTTGGTGCCCAACCGTTTCGAGTTTGGTTATGGCTTGACGCCGGAGATAGTCACCGTGGCGGCGGATTTCAATCCGCAATTGATTGTGACTGTGGACAACGGTATTTCCAGTGTGGATGGCGTCAATGCCGCCCACCAGCGGGGAATAAAAGTTTTGGTCACTGACCACCATTTGCCAGGTGCGCATTTGCCGGCAGCCGACGCCACCGTCAATCCCAATTTTCCCGGCGATGTTTTTCCCAGCAAATCCTTAGCCGGTGTCGGCACTATTTTTTACGTCATGCTGGCGTTGCGCACGCATCTGCGAGAGTCCAACTATTTTGCCAAGCACAATATCGCCGAACCCAACCTCGCCGAGTTGTTGGATCTGGTAGCGCTGGGTACCGTGGCTGACGTGGTGTCGTTGGATAAAAACAACCGGATTATGGTGGCGCAAGGCTTGGCGCGAATACGGGCCGGCAAGTGCTGCGCGGGAATCAAAGCCATCATTCAAGTGGCGGGCCGGCAAGTGGAGCGCCTGGTGGCGACCGACTTGGCGTTTGCGGTGGGTCCGCGCTTGAACGCGGCGGGGCGCATTGAAGACATGGCTATCGGTATAGAATGTTTGCTTTGCGATGATCCGCAAAAAGCGCTGCAACTGGCGGCGACACTGGACGACCTCAACCGCGAGCGCAAAGAGATCGAAGCGGGCATGAAAGACCAAGCGTTGCAAATTATCAATCGCATGCAATTGGATGAGAATGCTGAATTGCCACTGGGGCTCAGCTTGTACGACCCTGACTGGCATCAAGGCGTTATAGGTATTGTGGCCTCGCGCATAAAAGATAAATTGCACCGACCGGTGATTGCCTTTGCCGATGCCGGTGAAGATGCGGTGACGGGTTTGGCGGTGATTAAAGGTTCAGCCCGATCCATTCCGGGTATTCACATCCGCGATGTGCTCGATACCGTGGCCGCCACACACCCCCAGTTGCTGAAGAAATTCGGCGGTCATGCCATGGCCGCGGGCATGAGCATTTATCAAAAAGACTTTGCCGCATTTAGTGCAGTATTTAATGAGGCGGTTGATCGCCAGTTGGATCGCAAGGATCTCTACCACGTGGTGTATTCCGATGGTGAGTTGCAAGAGGATGACATCAATCTGGAACTTGCCCAGCAACTGCGTCAGGCCGGTCCCTGGGGGCAAGGCTTTGCCGAGCCTTTGTTTGACGGTGAGTTCGAGGTCGTCGACCGGCGCGTTATTGGCGAGCGGCATTTAAAATTTGTGCTCAAAGTCCCGGGCGGCAAAAAACGTGTTGAGGCCTTGGCGTTTTTTGTTTCTGATATTTCCTGGCTGCAAGGGGCTGAAAAAATCCGTCTGGCCTATACCCTGGATATCAACGAATACAATGGCCTGAGGTCTGTGCAGTTTATCATTAAACACGCTCAAGCCGTGGCTTAAACATTATGCACTACTAACGTAAAGAGTGATAATGACAAACAATCTTTATCTACCTTTTCAGTTTTGGTTTATCTTGTTGTATCATTGCGCGTTTCGTATCGAGATGGTGAACAAGCGCCAATTAAGCAAAATTGATTAAGAAACATTAGTCAAGAAACATTGGTCAAGAAACAATAGTGACAATAGAAGTGAACAAAAAATGGAAATAGGATTATTAATTGCCCGCATCAAAGACATGAAGAGCCGCTCTGAAGCGCTTAGGGGGTATCTTTGACCTTGACAACAAGCGCGAACGGCTGGTGGAAGTCAGCCGGGAATTAGAAGACCCGAACATCTGGAATAATCCTGAAAAAGCCCAAGCCCTGGGCCGTGAACGAGCCCAACTGGAGCAAGCGGTTAATGTGTTAACCGACTTGCAGCACGGTTTGGCGGAATCCGATGAATTGCTGGAACTGGCCGCCGCTGAAAACGACAGCGATACCATGAATGCCGTCGTGGCGGACTTGGATAAGCTGGAGCACGCCCTGGAACAACTGGAGTTTCGTCGGATGTTCTCCGGTGAAATGGACCCGAACAACGCCTTTTTGGATGTGCAAGCCGGCTCCGGTGGTACGGAAGCGCAAGACTGGGCCGAGATGTTGTTGCGCATGTATTTGCGCTGGGGTGAACAACACGGCTTCGAGACCGAAATTATCGAAGCCTCGGCGGGGGATGTGGCGGGAATTAAAAGCGCTACTGTGCGATTCGTCGGGGAATACGCCTTTGGATGGTTACGCACCGAAACCGGTGTGCACCGCTTGGTTCGAAAATCCCCCTTCGACTCGGGAAATCGGCGCCACACTTCTTTCGCCTCTATCTTTGTCAGCCCGGAGATCGATGATGACATCGAGATCGATATCAATCCGGCGGATTTGCGTATCGATGTGTACCGCGCTTCGGGGGCCGGAGGCCAGCATGTCAACCGGACCGAGTCTGCGGTGCGTATTACCCATTTGCCTTCAGGCATCGTGACGCAGTGCCAAAACGACCGTTCGCAACACAAAAACAAAGACACGGCAATGAAACAGTTAAAAGCCAAGCTCTACGAAATGGAAGTCCAAAAACGTAATGCCGATCAGCAAGCGGTGGAAGACACCAAAGCGGACATCGGCTGGGGTAGCCAAATTCGATCCTACGTTTTGGATCAGTCGCGAATCAAGGATTTGCGAACCGGCGTGGAAACCGGCAACACCCAAGCGGTACTGGACGGCGAATTGGATCAATTCATTGAAGCCAGTTTAAAAAGCGGGCTGTAAACATGGCTAACCGCAAGACGCCAAATTTTTTTAATTTACTACGAAGCCACGAAGAGCACGAAAATTTTTTCGAATAAATTTCTTCGTGCCCTTCGTACCTTCGTGGTTAAAAATGATATTGCTAAACAGAGAAAAAAGTGAACCTGTAATGACTGAGAAGAAAGACCAAGATAAAGCAACACAAGGCCAGCAACCAAACCAACCGGAACAACCACCGTTGGATGAACTGGAAACCAACAAATTAATTGCGCAGCGCAAGGAAAAGCTTGCCGAGCTGCGTGAGCAAGGCAGGGCGTATCCCAACACATTCCGTCGCGATGCCTTGGCGGTGGAGTTGCATGATCAATACGACGACAAAGACAACGATGCGCTGACCGCCCAGCCTATTCGCGTCAAAGTGGCGGGGCGCATGATGACGCGCCGCGTCATGGGCAAGAATACCTTTGTTCATATTCAAGACATGACCGGGCAGATTCAATTGTATATCGCTCGTGACGAGTTGCCCGAAGGTTATTACAGCGATTTCAAGCGCTGGGACATTGGTGATATCGTGGGTGCCGAAGGCGTCGTTTTCAAAACCAAGAAAGGCGAATTGTCGATACGCGTCAATGACATAAGTCTGCTCGCCAAAGCTTTGCGTCCGCTGCCCGAGAAGTACCAAGGACTGAAAGATCAGGAAACCAGATACCGTCAGCGTTATCTCGATCTCATCATGAGCGAGGATACCCGCCGCACGTTTCGCATACGCACGGCGGTGATCAACTACGTGCGCCATTATTTGACTCAACACAAATACCTGGAAGTGGAAACGCCCATGATGCATTCCATTCCCGGCGGAGCTACCGCGAGACCGTTTCGCACCCACCATCACGCTTTGGATATGGAATTGTTTCTGCGCATCGCCCCGGAGTTGTACTTAAAACGCCTGGTTGTCGGTGGGTTCGAGCGGGTGTTTGAAATTAATCGTAACTTCCGCAACGAAGGCTTGTCCACACGGCACAATCCGGAATTTACCATGGTGGAATTCTATCAAGCCTATGCCGATTATCACGACCTGATGGATTTGACCGAAGACATGATACGTACTATGGCGTTGGAGGTTCACGGAAGCACCGGGATTACTTATCAAGGCGAGGAATATGATTTGGGCAAACCATTTCAGCGTATGACAGTGGTCGAGTCGATTTTGCAATTCAATCCCGATATCAAAACTGAACAACTACAAGATTTGCAGGAGGCGAAAAAGGTCGCCGAACGATTGGGCATTCCCTTGCAGAGTAATTACGGTTTGGGCAAAGTGCAGATCGAGATTTTCGAAAAAACGGTCGAGCATCAATTGAAACAGCCAACCTTTATCACCGCATATCCCACAGAAGTCTCCCCCTTGGCCCGGCGCAGCGATTCTGATCCTTTTGTCACTGACCGCTTCGAATTTTTTGTCACCGGTCGGGAAATCGCCAATGGTTTTTCCGAACTCAACGATCCGGAAGACCAAGCCGAACGTTTTCGCAAGCAAGTGGAAGACAAAGACGCCGGTGATGATGAAGCGATGCACTACGATGCGGATTACATCGTTGCCTTGGAGCATGCCATGCCGCCGGCGGCAGGAGAAGGCATCGGTATCGATCGCCTGGTGATGTTATTCGCGGATAAGCCATCCATACGGGACGTGTTATTGTTCCCGCACATGCGACCGGTCTAAAAGGTCGTCTGATAGCCAAATAAAATTTAATTCTTAGTCGATAGTGGCAGTCATTTTGCTTTCTATTGAGTAGGTTTGTATGGATGAATCGAACCTTGGGGCAATTTGGGATAGCAGTCACAAATTTTTTTGCTATCTTTAAGAGACTATATTAATTATTCCATAAGACCACTCTATGAATGGGGATTTGAGAAAGCTCAATGTTCTAATCATTGAAGATTCCGAAGACGATGTGCTGTTGATACTGCGCGCACTACGTAACGGGGGCTTCGATCCGAACTATCAACATATCGAAAATTCCAACGATATCAAAACCGCCTTAGCCAGCAAAACCTGGGACGTGGTGTTATGTGACTATAATTTGCCGCAGTTCATAGGTACTGAAGTGCTACGCCTAATCCAAGACCTAAATCTGGACGTTCCTTTTATTATCGTCTCTGGTGCCATCGGCGAAGAAACCGCCGTCAATGCCATGCGCTCGGGTGCGCATGACTACATTATGAAAAACAACTTGACCCGCTTGGCACCGGTAATTGAACGGGAGTTACGTGAGGCTAAGATACGCAATTCCAGGCGCCTGGCTTTGGAAGATTTGCGCTTGGCTGCCAAGGTGTTTGAGTCCAGTGTGGAAGGCATAGTGATTACCGATGCGCAAACACACATATTGCGTGTCAACCAAGCGTTTTGCGATATCACCGGCTACACTCAACAAGAAGTGATTGGTCTCACCCCCACCATGTTGCAGTCCAGACGTCATGATGCCGAATTTTTCAATGAAATGTGGCGCTCCATCAAACGCTACGGCTACTGGCAAGGTGAAGTCTGGAACCGGCGTAAAAACGGCGAGATATTTCCGGTATGGCTCAGTATCAGCGCCGTAAAAAAACCCAATGGTGAAGTCAGTCACTACATAGGAGGATTTACCGACCTCAGTGAACAAAAATCCGCGGAAGAGCGCATTCAACATTTGACTCATTACGATGCGCTGACCGATCTGCCCAACAGAACCTTGTTTCACGCCCGCTTCAAACAGCCCATGCAAAATGCATTGCGCCATAACCGGCGGGTGGCACTGTTGCATTTAGACATTGACCGGTTTATCAAAATCAACGATACCTTAGGCCATCATATTGGCGACCGTCTGTTACAACAAGTGGGACGGCGCTTGGTGGCCAGTATTCACGACAGGGACTTTGTGGGCCGTTTCGGCGGCGATGAATATGCCATCGCTTGTCCAGACTTGGACCAAAGTGTTGAGGTCAGCGCCATTGCCCAGTCGATCATGAATGTATTTTCCGAGCCATTTTGGGTAGAAGGCCGAGAAATATTTTTGACGCCCAGCGTCGGCATTGCTTTATTTCCCGACGACACCGACGATTATGATGAATTGCTCAAGTTCGCGGACACGGCCGTTCACCATGCCAAACGCCAGGGCGGCACGTACCAGTTTTATCACCGTGGCATGAATGTTGACTCCGCCAATCGTCTAAAAATGGAAAATGCCTTGCGCCGTGCCTTGGATAGACAGGAATTCAAACTGTACTATCAGCCTCAGATCAATTTGGGAACCGGGCAAATTACAGGTGCCGAAGCCTTATTGCGCTGGAAGCCAAACAATCAGGATATGGTGTATCCGGAACAGTTCATTCCGTTGCTGGAAGAAACCGGACTGATTATT
>JASFLF010000055.1:0-10169 GCA_050118235.1 Gammaproteobacteria bacterium
CCCGCATCTCTGTAAGTATCCAGTTTGTGCCGAGCTTTGACCACGACAGGGTTGTGCGAACGGCTCATAGCTCGCCGCGACCATGTGGCCTGAATGCAGCCGCCGTGTTGCCCCTCATAAAACAACAAATCGGTATTGTCTTCAATTTCTTCCCAAGGGCTATAAGTGCCCACTGGCAGACCATAAAGATCAGCCATTTCATGGTCTTCCATATAATGCCTGATGAGGCCACTTCCCGTCCGGGCGTATTCCCGGAACAACCCTTCCAAACGGTCGAACAAATTGGCTTCTGGGCCGAAATGGCTGATAGGTTTACCATCATCCGCGGCTTCTTTGAAAATCACGGGTACTTCCTTGGCAGTGAACCGCCGAAAACTATTGCCCGAAACAAATGTCGCATGAATTTGTTCTCGGCGAAAAATGTGCTCAAACGCGCTTTGCACGGTTGATGTACCAGATCCAGACGAACCTGTTACCGCAATGATTGGGTGTGCTGCCGACATGATTTCACCCCGTTGGCCTGTGGTCAGGAATAAAAAGACTATATTAGAATTTTTGTATGTTTATTGTTTTTATTGAACTGGGGATTTTATGCTTATTGCCTACGCTTTCTCAACATTTTTTTACCATGCGAAAAGTGGATTTTGTGAGAGCTTTCTCAAAGAAGAGCCCGAATTCGGGCTCTATTTTGGACCATAACCCGAACTGTAATGGCAATTAAACACATCAAATAGGTAACAAAACCGAGCCCGCCACCGCCACCACTGCCACTGCCGATTTGTGCGTTGGCCGCAGGTTTGTAGACGGGCCGGCTATACCAGCTTTCATGTCCGCTCAATTGGTCCTCATTCACCGCGGTTTGTGCCAAATCACCGCCAAAACCGGCATCGTACGCCGTTACTGTGAAATAATAAGACTTGTTCGACGCTAATCCGGATATAGTTATGGCAGTGTCCACCCCCGAATCCATAGCATGTTCCCACATTGGCGCCGGGGTTTCGCCCCAATAGACTTTATAACCAGCGACATCGGATTCACTGCGAGCTTCCCAAACCAGCGATGCGGAATCTGCCGTAAAGGTAACATCGGTAATTTCCGGCGGTGCAACGGGAGTATCGGTCAATGGCTCCAGCGTATAATTTGAATAATCAACGGTGGCGGACAACTGCCAGGCGATTGTTTCTTCATCAATGGTGTCCCACCAGTTGCTTTGCGCGTTTAACAATCCAGCATTCAGATTATCGACCACATAGGCAATACTCTCGTTAGCATCGCCGTTAAAAAAGTTGTTGTTATTGACTACCGGAATGGGATCAAGTTGGAAGGGCACATACAAAATGCTCAACTCACCCGCATTATCTGCGAAAGTGTTGCCATGCACAGTGAGATTTCCCGCCAGACGTAAAATGTGCCGGGACAGATTGTGAACGAAACTATTGTTGGATACATTTCCCGATCCCGTGACGCTGATCGCCCCACCATTGGCGGCGGTGTTTTCCGCAACCACATTGTTGTTGAAGTTTACAACGCCATCGTGCAACATCAGCGCCCCACCTTGCTCATTGGTAATATTGCCACCACCGTCATCTGCGGAATTGCCAAACAAGACATTGTAGGAAATTGTGTGGGTTCCATTTTCTATATAGAAAGCGCCACCTAGCTCCAGCGAATAATTATCGTAAACCAGGTTGTGTTGAATCGTACTAACGGATTGAATCAGGTCTTGAGTATTGGCGTCGCCTATATAAATCGCTCCACCTTGAGAGTCCAGGGCCATATTACCATCCAGCACATTGTCGCTGACAGTTAATTGTGATTCGTCCAGCCAAACCCCGCCGCCGTCTTTATCGGCAACGTTGTTGCTTATGCTGTTATTTACTATGGTATTTTGAGTAATATCGCCACCCAGGTTGGCTAAATACAAACCGCCGCCAAAACCAAGATTACTTTCGGCGTGGTTATTTACGATTTGATTACCATCAAGCGATACGGAACCGGCGCCGGAAATATATACACCACCGCCATGCGAGTTTGTGCGATTGTTGCCTATGATATTGTTACGTAGCGCAATGCTTGCGCTATTAGTTCCTTCAATAAATATCCCACCCGCACCAACGCCTGCCGTGGTATTGTTGATATTGTTGGTAAATTGGGAATCGCTGATGGTCAACTCGGTAGAGATGTTTTCTGCAAATAATCCGCATACATTATTATTCTGGATGAGTAAATGACTGAGCTGCGGCGCGCTACCGGCTAGATATAGCGCTCCATAAGCCTGGCTGCCGCCGGCACTGTCATTGCCGGCATTAGTCAGTTTGACGTAGTCCAAAATAGATGCGTCCGAACCAGGTAGAAATTCCAAACGATGCCAATACCGGTCTGAGGCTTCACTGGTAAAGACAATCGGTTCATCGGCACTACCCTGCGCCAATAAAGTGCCCTCCACTTTCAGCCAATGGGGACCGGTAAATTTCACCAACACGCCAGGTTCTATGGTTAAAGTGACTTGTGCGGCCACCGTCACATTGTCCTCGATAACAAACGGTCCATCGAGTTGTGTCCAGGTGCGATCGCTATTGAGGATTCCAGAAACTGTTGTTTGGGCCTGCGCCGCAGTTGGCAAACCGAATAAAAATAGACTCACTATTAAAAAATACCGAAATGCTTTAAAACCGAATATCTGCATATCCCCCTAAACCTTCGTGTGTAATCAAACAGAGTCAAAAAGACAACCACTTAATTAACACCGAAACGGGTGAAAAAATCCGCGCTAAAGCTTTTTAAATCGATGTGCCGGAGTCGAAAAATAAGATCATACCAATCAATGTGTTATTGGATTCATGTTGCGAGACAAAGCAGAACATCAAAAAAATGAATTACCAAGCTTGTTCTAAATGAGTTTGCCACCCAATTCTTTCAAAAACCGATATACAATCCATAAAAACAACAATGGAAAAATGACCGTTTGTATTACAAACACCACGATTAAATTAATCGTATGCCGAGTGGCTTCGGCAGCGGCTTCCGTGTATTGTTCGAAGCGGGCCTCCATATCAACGGCTTCGGAAGCCGAATTAAGCCACTTCTTCGCCTTATCCAACACCCCTTCATCAACATTCTCAGCAATCTCAGATTTAGTTTGTTGACTTAAACTGCTGATAGCTTGTTTGGTTTGTTCCAATTTTTGCGTGGATTCATTGTATTGTTGCGCCAAGAACACTTCATACAACAATTCGCTGCCAATAGCGGCAACGGGAACGGAGAATCGGATAAAAAGCACTAAAAGCAGTAACTTTTTCGCAAACACTCTGGTGGTGGAGTTCAACAGCCTTGGCCACCACATGGTGATCAAGGCAATAACCAGCAATAAACCCAGAATTGTGGAGCTAATCCATGAAGAACTCATGGTGAGAAAGATTTTTTGGATACCCAATGACGCTGTACTGGCCAACATCACCCAGGAAAATTGTTCAATAATATCATTAATAGGATCCAATATCTGACCGGGAGTAAAGTTAACGCCGAACCCCGCCGGATGTATGGCAACCTCCGTGCCCTGAGCCACGGAAATTACGCCATTGATAGCCCGCGCCACACCGAATGTAATCAAAGCGCGATTAAACGCCGCATCGGTATAGACTTCACTTTTCCTGTCCACCAGACCTAAGAAGGCGATACCAATGAGCACAACGGCCATAACCGTCGTAACTAACCTGTTCGTTAATTGTTGTTTGGGTGTCATTTCATTTCCGCTTTTATTTATTATGTTGGTCGACGCAAACGTTTTGACGGGGTAATAATCGGACGCTTATTGCGATAAAATATCACCCCGATCAAAAACCCTATAACCGCCCCGCTAACATGGGCAACCAAATTAATATTGGATCCGCTTTGCGCACTATATAATTGCCACACATCCCAACCGATGTACCATGTTGCCAAAAACCATGCCGGTATTCGCAAAATCCGCACAATCACCAAAAACCAGAAAAAGCAGCGGATATTAGCGGTAGGCAATAGAAACACAAACAATCCAATCATGCCCATTACCACTCCGGACAATCCCAAAGTGGGTAACGCTTCAGTATTGGCAAACATTACCGCCGAATAACTGAGATTAGTGCCTATGGCCAAAGCCAGGATAACTGCCGTAAATGCAAACATACCCCCTATAATCTCCACAGATGCCGCAAAAGCAAAAAAGAAAAACAAGTTACCCAACAAATGCGCTACGCCGCCATGCGCGAAAACCGCGGTTATCATATGGAAAAAAGAGAACGAACCCGGTACATAATAAAGTTGAGCGGTCAACGATTGCGGCGCGTTTTTTTTAAACTTCGCGTATTCTTCGCTAAGAACCGTGTTCACCAAGGTTTGGCCTTGGGCAAAATTCAAAGAATCAAACACATGATAATTCTCGGCCAGAGATGATATCTTTTGCTCGGGTTTATCGTTTATATGAATGCTATAGATTAATTTGGCGCAATTTCTGACCGTATTAGCGGAGGTGATTTTATCCACCACAATACCGAAAAGCTTTTCTTTATTTGTCTCACAAAACTTAATCGCTGTTCTTTCGATAATTTGATTATTCGTGTACTGGAAATAATAAACCAGCAGACAAGCGATACAAACCAGAATGGTTAATAGTGGCAATCTTTTGAGGTTGATATCTACCTTATAGGGGAAAAACAACATGCTTGGTTACTTTTAGAGAATGGTTTTTATTGACAACAAATGTAATTTATTAGCAAGTATATACTGTCTATTTATCTAGCGAGTCTTCGGTGGCAATTCAGGAGATGAATGCTGAACCTTGAATAATATCTATACCAAAATTATTTCTCGATAATCTTAATATATTAGTTGAACTCGCCTTCATAACTAATTGTTTAACGCCCTATCATACTGATATTTAAGTACTAAATTTATTATTCAATCTGTGAATTTTTTTTGATAGAATCCTAAATCTGATCAAGAAATAACCATATTTCATTAAATTATTAAGCGGCAAATTATAAAGTATTCTCTATCAAAACGGTGCATTAGGGGTAACCATGAAAAATAATCCATCCAAACTAAGCCGAATCGCTTCCCTTACAGTGTCGCTCGGGGCCGCAAGTTTATTAACCATTTCCTGCGCAAGCAAACCTGCTTTGGTCGCGACAAATGAGGATCAAGGGTCTTTTCAAAATTTAGTGCACGGTAAACTGGTTGACAAAACCAGCAATGAGCCGATTTCAGGCGCCACCGTTTATATCCCCAAAGCAGTCATTGCAGATAAAAAACCGCTTGCCGACTTATCAATAAATTCAGCCATCGAACACACTATGGGCTGTAAAGCGCCCGCTGAACCTTATGTCAGTTTTGCTTGTAGTGATGCCTTTGGCAATTTTACGATTTCATTGTTAAATGCCAATCAAGATAACTTCAAACTTAAATTTCAATACAACGACAACACGGTGCAAACTGACTTGTCATTGAACGACTTGGATTCCGATCTCGGAACCATCGTTTTCCCGGATAACAACGCGGATAATAGCGGGCAAAAGAAAAAAATTGCCATTGTACTTGACATGCAAGGCCAAGCGTCTCAAATGAGCAACTCATTTGACGGCATAATCTCTAACACGATGAAGGTGGAATTCGAACAAGAATTTTCCAAGATGTACGATATCGACGAAAACGAATACGATGTTGAATTCCTGCCGTTTCCTTCGCTGTTTGAAGACAAAAATGCCGATAACCGCTTGGATATTTTCGATTATAAAATCGTGTACCTCATTACCCCGGGTAATGAAGATCTTTCCGACCTGAGGAAGGAGAACAAACTAACCTTGCTAGACTTTATCTCGAAAGGCGGGGAATTGTTCGTTACCACCCTAAGTGTCGAAGCGGAAGATGTTTCACTTGAAGAATATATCTAGTGCCCGTCCATAAACGAGGATATTTTTTCAAGATCAAGGCGCACCGGTTTCGAAAAGCGCAGCATATACTAATAGTGAGCATTTGAGAAAGCGGCGCACCAAGAGTAGGCCCTTTAAGGGACGCTGAGATTGGAAAAATAGACCGTTTACGGACGGGCACTATCTAATATGTAATAGCACATCGCAGTATTATCCCGGCGCCAAAATCACACCCGTTCCGGCGTGAACATGATAGTCACCATGCGCATGAGGAACACCGGGTAATCCCCTGGCATTGACGGCAAGTTCGTTGCCGTTAACGAGCACTTTCCACCGACCCTTGGGCAGATGAAAGTCGGCGCCGATTGTGCTGCCGTTTAATAACACCAGCAGCGGGTGCCAGCGCCGCCCCCAACTCGAACCACGGGGCGGCCTAAGTGCATACCCAATGGCGTTCACGTTGTCATGGTGCGGATATCCTGTGGGGTATATCCAACTGATGTCCCAGTCCTCGCGTTTGCCGTCGTTTTGCCGCAAGTGCCGTGAATAGCGAAAATGCGGTAGCTTTTTGCGCAAGGCAATTAATCGGCTTACCGCTTCTATCAAATCGTCATGCTCGCGCGCGTGATTCCAATTGATTTGATTGAGGTCGGGGCGGTCATAACTGTTGTCGTGACCGTTTTTCGAATACATTAACTCCGTCCCTTCGCCTATCATGGGAACACCTTGGGATGTCAACACCAACATGGCACCGAGAAATACCCGTTTTTTATCACCGTCAACAAAGTCGGCCAGCGTTTTGCCGTCATGACTGGATAGATAGTTGATGCTTTGCTGGGATCTTCGTGTCCAGCCACCGTCTTCGACGTGACTGCCTTTAATGCCACACATCAGCCGGTCTCGATTGTGATGGTCGCCGCTACCTACTATAAACGTTTTGCCGGATTCACGGAAATCGTCATTCCACACCGCCCAACGGGTGTGAGCAAAGTCGCCATGCAAATCGCCTTTTCCCCATTGCGCTCCGCCCAGTGACCAGGGTTCGGCTATGAGATATATATGTTTGGGCAAGCGCCGATCGATTTCCAGCATGGTGTGTTTATCGTGCAACGCGCCCAAATCAAATCGGAAACCATCGAAGCGGTATTCCTCGACCAAGTGTTGCAGGGTCTCAATGATGGTTTCCCTGATGTGCGGATGTTCCGTGCGTATGGTCGGGCCGCAGCCTGAGCCATGGCAAAAATCACCGTTATCGTGTTTGCGATAGACTATATCTTCTCCCCACGCTTTTGCCCATAATTCTCCGCCATGGTTGAAAACCACATCCAACAGCACCGGAATACCGCGCCGGTGCATCGCGTCCACCACTTCCTTGACTTCGCGACTCACATCATTTTCGTTTATCGCAAAACAATTGCGCATGGCGCGAAATGAAGTAGTGAAATACCCCCAGTCTTGGCCCAGGAGGTTATCGCTGGCGTGCAAAGGCAGAAACTCCACCGCAACATTCAATCGTTGCAGGTGATTGAGAACCTTTGGCGACTTAGCTCCCTCGTAAGTTCCTCTATGACTTTCGTCTTCCACTTCCGCGCTTGCGTGGCGGCTGAGCGCTGGCAAATGGGTTTCATAAATGACCACGTCCCGAAATGGTATTGGACGAAATCGGCGCTGCTGCCATTTATATTCTGTGTTGGCAAAATACGACACCAACCCATTTTCGTGCCGTTTGGTCCGAAAAGCCAATGGATCGGCAATAGTATAAGTTGCCCCATTGTGGCGCACTTCAAAATGATAGGCTCGACCATGCAACTCGGGATTCGAATGGCGAAGCCTGGACACCCAATGGCCTTTGCGATTTTTTTGCATGGGCCTTGGCTGGTCTTGCCCTTCGACAACGAGCGAGACTGACTCAGCATTAGGATGGTAGAAATGAATAACCGATTTGCTCGAAAATAAACGCAACATATAAAACTCCTCAAGCAGTTGGTTAAACGCCGCTGATTACATTGCGCAAAGATAATTTAAAGCGAGGCATATAACTTCAACGACGATTGACTGGGATAGGCTGAACAACGAACAGTTTATTCATGGTTATCGATACACAAGTTTTAAAAAGATCCATTGCAAATCACGATCCAGATTCCGCATTTTTACACAGAGCAACTAATTTTAGTGCAATGGATTTAAATTATCAGGAAAAATTATTAGGAAATCCGGAAATAGCTGCATAAACAATAGGTTACATATTTTTATAAAAAAATACTAAGAATTGAAATAAAACCATAACATTTTTGTACTATTTTTAGGCGTTTTATCAATTTACCCAAAATCTCTAGAGAAACTGAAGGCGATATTATATATGGTTACGCTATTTAAACGAAAAATCTCCCACAAAGCCCACGATTTACTCTTTAAGACTGTTCACAGCCGATCGTTAATCTATAACACCAGTTGGGAGGATCCACGCATCGATCGGCTGCTGCTGGAGATGGATAAAGATAGCCGCGTGGTCATGCTTACCAGCGCCGGATGTAATACCCTGGATTATTTGCTGGATTCCCCCCAGGAAGTCCACGCAATTGATGTCAATCCGCGTCAAAATGCCTTGTTACAGCTAAAACTGGCCCTTATCGAACGCGGCGTCTTCGATGATTTATTCTCCATGTTTGGCCATGGCGCTCACGCAAATTATCGCCACATTTACCGAGAAGTGCGCTCTCAGTTATCCAATCAATCCGCGAAGTTTTGGGACACGAAAATCAACTATTTCGACAATAACAGCAAAAAACGCTCTTTTTATTATTACGGCACCTCGGGTTTATTTGCCTGGTTGATGTCCCGCTATTTGATGAAAAATCCGCAAATCCGCACTGAGTTATTAAACTTACTGGACGCCCAAGATCTGGATGAACAAGCGGCGATATATCAGCGCCTAGAGCCTTTATTGTGGGGCAAATATGTTTCCAGGCTAATTCGCCAACCTTTTACAATGTCATTATTGGGTGTACCACGACCGCAAATACGCCTGATAACCGAACAATATCCGGGAGGAATTCTTGGCTATTTAGGAGACAAAATCAAACACGTCAGCACATCGGTGTTGATGCACGACAACTATTTTTGGCGGGTATACCTCACCGGTTCTTATACCGAAACCTGTTGCCCGAACTATTTAAAACAAGAAAACTTTGACCTGTTGCAGACCAACAACAACCGCGTACATGTGCACAACGCCACTATCTCCAACTTTCTAAAAAACAACCCTGGTGACTATACCCATTTTATATTACTGGATCACCAGGACTGGTTGGCACAACATGATCCCGAAGCATTAGAAGAGGAATGGCAACTCATACTGAAAAACAGCCGGCCCGGCAGCAGAATTTTAATGCGTTCCGCGGCGATACAAGTCGATTTCATACCGGAAACTGCAAAAGCCGCCTTGAGGTTTTTTCCTGAACTTACCGATCGCTTGCATCTGCGTGATCGGGTTGGCACATATGGCAGCTTACACTTTGCCGAGGTTATATGAGCGTGCGACATACTACAAACAGCACTACAGACAACGCCACTGACAACACTGCAGACGCGAAAAACAACGTATTACAACATTATTACAAGTTACACTCGCGCATCTACGATGCCACCCGCTGGAGTTTTTTATTCGGCCGCAAAGCGATCGTCGAACAACTGGCCACCCACACCAATCCTCGGCGAATCCTGGAAGTGGGTTGTGGTACGGGGAAAAACCTCGCGTTGCTGGCGAACCGTTTTCCTAAAGCGCATATCACCGGAGTGGATATCTCCTCGGATATGTTGGGCGTGGCAAAGCGCAAATTAAGTCCACTGACTACTCCTTTTACCTTGTTGAACCAACCTTACCCATCTGCGGAAACTGACAACCGGAAGTACGACATCATTCTGTTCGCCTATGCGTTATCCATGTTTAATCCCGGCTGGGACAAGGCAATCACCTCAGCGGTCGACGACCTTAAGGAAGGTGGGACACTGGCGGTTGTGGATTTTCATCGCACACCTATTGCGGTCTTCAAGCGCTGGATGGCTGTCAACCATGTGCGCATGGAAGGCCACCTATTACCTTTTTTAGAAAAGCATACTGACAATGTACACTACAACATACGCCGTGCTTACGGCGGTCTATGGGAGTATGTAGTGTTTAGCGGACAAAAGCGGTCTTCTTGATTAGAATCACGGCTGAGCGACCTTCAAAATGAATATTTTTATTTAAACAACGGCACATAC